>NZ_JBJLSF010000043.1:0-38043 GCF_050871885.1 Kineococcus aridisoli
GGGTCACCGCACGTGCGGTGACCCGGCCCTCCCGGGTGGTCTCAGCCCGCGGCGACGGCGGCACTGCCCCCGATCGCGGACTCGACGAGGTTGTTCTTCGCCAGCGGCTCGCCGCCGCGGACCGCCTCCACCCACTGCGCGGTGGTGGCGACGGCGGCGAAGTTCGACTGCAGCAACACCATGAGCGTGGCGTGCAACGCCTCCGCCGACACGTGCCCGGCCTCGTTGGCGAGGTTGATCGCGCCGCTGGCGTCGGAGAGGACCTCGGCCATGAACCCCAGGCCCTCGGCCTCCACGGCGGTGGCCAGGTCGCAGTTGTTGGTCATGAAGCCGACGATGCTGACGGTGTCGATGCCCTGCTCGCGCAGCCAGGCGGCGACGTCGGTGCCGGCGAAGACGCTGCCGAACGACTTCGTCACCCGCTTCCACGACGGGTCCACGACCGCGTCGACGTCGGGATGCAGCTCGAAGCCGGCCGTGCCCTCGGCGAAGATCGGGGCGCCCTCGGGCAGGCGGTGCTGGACGAGGACGACCGGCAGGCCGTTCGCCTTGGCGGTCTCCACCGCCGTGACGATGTTGGCCAGGGACTCCTCGCGCGGCGGGTGCTGGATCTGCAGCGGCCCGGCGAAGTACTCCTGCTGGACGTCGACGACGACGAGGGCGCGGTGCGGTGCGGTCACGGGTGACTCTCCTGCGGGTGCTCGGGTGCGGCCCCCTCGCGGGACCGAGGACCATCGTCGGCGGGTCTGCCCGTGCCCGCGAGTGGCCTGGATGCACACTTGCGATGACTTCGTGCCACTTCGACGCCGCGCCACACCGAGGGAGTCACCTGTGCGGATCGCCGTCTACGCCTTCGACGACATCACGATGTTCCACCTCGCCGCACCGCTGATGGTCTTCGGCGAGCTCGGGCGGCTGGGGCTGGCCGAGGACTGGACGTGCCGGCTGTGGTCCGACCGCCCCGGCGCGGTCCGCAGCGCGGAGGGCTACTCGATCGGCGAGGTGGAGGGGCCGGAGGTGCTCCGGTGGGCGGACATGGTGGTCATCCCTTCCTGGCCGCAGCCGGTGCGGCCCAGCAGCGAGGTCTTCCGGGCCGACCTGCGACAGGCGCACGGACGCGGCGCTGTGGTCGCGGGGCTGTGCCTGGGTGCCTTCGCGGTGGCCGATGCCGGCCTGCTGGACGGGCGGGCGGCGGTCACGCACTGGCAGATGCTGCCCGCTCTGGCCGAACGCCTGCCCGGCACGGCCACGGACACCTCGGTGCTCTACATCGACCACGACGACGTGCTGACCTCCGCGGGCACCGCCTCCTCCATCGACGCCTGCCTGCACCTGGTGCGCAAGCACCTGGGCTCAGCCACCGCTGCCCGCGTCGCGCGCAGCCTCGTCGTGGCCCCGCACCGGGAGGGCGGGCAGGCCCAATACGTCGAGCGCCCGCTGGCGCAGCCGGCCACCAGCACCGCCATCACCGATGTCCAGCAGTGGGCTCTGGCCCGGTTGCACGAGGACCTCGGCGTCGACCGCCTGGCCGGGCGGGCCAGGATGAGCCGCCGCACCTTCATCCGCCGCTTCGGCCAGGCGACGGGCACGACTCCCGCCCGGTGGGTGCTCGAGCAGCGCATGGCCGAGGCGCGCGTCCTGCTCGAGAGCACCGACTGGACGATCGAGGCGGTCGCCGCCGCGTGCGGCTTCGCCAGCCCCGTGACCTTCCGGCAGAACTTCTCCACGGCGTTCGCCACCACCCCCACGGCCTACCGGAGACGCTTTTCCCCGTTGCACGAGGGCGCCGGGCGCGGGTGATCGATCGCCCGCGGCGCGTCCCGGTCCCACCGCCCGGCTCGGTGCGCTGTCCGTGACGGCGCGGCGGGCACTACGGGCGCGCGTACGCACTCGCCCTCTTCGACATCGACGGCACCCTGTGTGACCCCGGCGACGGCATCACGTCTTCAGTGCAGCGCGCTCTGGCTGAGATGGGAATCCGGGAGAGCGACGAGGCGGCCCTGCGACGCTTCGTCGCCCCCCGATGGAGCACTCCTTCCGCGACAACTACGGAATGGACCCTCAGCAGGTCCACGAGGCCGTAGAGCACTACCGGCGCCACTACCGTGCACACGGTTCGGAGCAGTACCGGGCCTACCCGGGCGTGGAGTCCGCCTCGCCGTGGTGACAGCGAGGATCCAGGAGTTCGCCGAGGAGGCGCTGCGCAGCACCGGCCTGTTGAAGCATGTCGGTGATGTCCACGGCCGGAGGCCCACCGAAGTGGTGGAGAAGGCGGTGACCTTGCGCCGCGCGCTGGCGACGTTGCAAGCCCACGCACAGGACGCGGTAATGCTGGGCGACCGCGAGCACGATGTGCACGCGGCGCGGGCCAACGGTACCGCCTCCATCGGCGTGCTGTACGGCTACGGCAGCCGCGATGAACCGCTGGCCGCCGACGCCGAGCACCTTGCCACGGAACCTGCTCAGGTCACGCGCCTGATCGTGACCCATCCGCTGGGCCGAGGCGGTACCGCACACCCTGTCGACTACATGAACCACCGCGCCGGTTCGGTACTGGACACAGCAAGTCTGTTGCGCTGCTGAACGGCCGATTCACTGGCATGTTGATGGAGGAGGTCAGTGACGAACGCCTGGTGTGTGTGCGGATGCAATCACCACAGCACACGCCTCAGCAATGGATCGGGCCGCTGACGATCAAGGTCAAGGTCAAGGTGAGGCTAGGTAGGTGGCGTGTGGGGTGCTGTCGCCGATGCCCTGGTGGGGCCGAGGGGTGTTGTAGATCGGCCGGAAGAGGTTGCACTCCACTGCCAGCCCGTCTCCGTCGGCGAGGCGGGTCTGGTACAGGTGCTCGTACTTCAGCGTCCCGAAGAAGCGCTCGACGACGCCGTTGGTCTGCGGGCTGCGGACCCGAGTGCGGACGTGACGAAGCAGCGGATCGGGTCCGGTGAACAGCTGAGCGAAGGTGATCATGACCCAGTTGACTGGACAGCGATCTGAGGAGCCGGTGACTGCTGCAGGGCGTTGTTCTCGAACTCTACGGGACTACGCCAGCCCAGCGCGGAGTGTCGCCGCTGTCGATTGTGGAACCCTTCGATGTACTCGAACATTGCACTGGCGAGCTCGATACGGGTGTCCCAGCGTCGACGGTTGAGCAGCTCAGTCTGCATGCGCCCCCAGAACGATTCGACCACGGCGTTGTCGTACGGATCGCCGACGCTGCCCAGCGAGGGCAGCAACCCGGCGTGACGAGCGCGCTGGGTGAAGGTCCACGAGGTGAACTGAACTCCATGATCACCGTGTATGACACCGCCGGTCACGTCGCCGCGGTTGTCGATGGCCATGCCCAGGGCGTTGGTGGCCAGCTCGACGCGCTGGGTGGAGTCGATGGCCCAGCCGACCACCCGGCGGGAGAACGTGTCGATGACGACGCAGCAGTACAGCTTGCCCTCGCGGGTGGGGTGTTCGGTGATGTCGGTGACCCAGAGCTGGTTGGGGCCGTCGCGGTGAAAGTTGCGCTTGACCAGGTCGCTGCTGGTGGGGACCTGCTTGATGCGGTAGCCGCGCCGGCGCTTGGGCAGTCCGCTCAAACCGCTGCGCCGCATCAGCAGGCCGACGGTATTGTGCCCGACGACCACGCCGTGGTTGTGCAGCAGTTCAGCGTGCACCCGAGGGCGCCCGTACGTCCCGCGCGAGGACTGGTGGACGGTCCCGATCAGATCGCTCAGCCAGGCGTGGCGGATGCTGCGCGCGGACGGCGCCCGGGAGGCCCACTCGTAGTAGCCCGAGCGGGAGACGCCCAGTGCGTGGCAGGACCGCCCGATGCGGACACCGTCAGCGTGCAGCTCCGCGACCAGGCGGAACCGGACTTTTGGGGGCACCACCTTCTCCACCGCGGCAGCGGCCTTGCGGAGGATCTTGACTTCTTCCTCCAGGTCGCGGATCCGCTTCTTCGCTGTGGTCAGCTCCGCGCTCTCCCGGCTGCTGGCGCCATCGGCTTGGCCGCGGTCGATGGAGTCTTGCTTGCGCCAGCGGTAGAGGCAGGACTCGGCGACGCCGAGCGAGGCGGCGACATCGCTCACGCTGCGGCCGGCGGTGAGCAGCGCCAGTGCTTGGTGTCGGAAAGCCGGCGGGTACGACCTGGGCATGGGTGATCCTCTCGGGTGTCCGAGCGGTCACCGTCTCTCGACACGCGAGTCCGGAGAAGTGGGTCATGATCACCCTGTCCGGGAAACCGGGTCAAGCTCCGGCTGCCTTCACCTGACGCCCGGTCTTCTCGTGACCAGTGCGGTGAGTCACTCACGACGTCGCGGACACGGCGCCCTGCGGGCGAGGTCACGATCATGGTGCATCGAGGGCGTTGCGCGCTGACCCTGGGCTGCCGACGATGGACGCATGCGTCCTGCTGGGGTCCCCGCCGAGCCACCGCACGACGTCGGCACCACAGTGCACGGGCCGCTGCTGCTCACCCGGGGTCCAGGTATCAGCGCCGAGTTGCACCACGTCCAAGCCCACGCCACCGGGCTGATGCTGCACCTAGTGCTGCGGGCCAGCGGCATCCACGCCGAGGCAGCCAAGCGTCAGCTGACCCCCCGCCGGCAGGCCCCACTGGCTCCGGATGACCGCGAAGCCGACGCCGGCTCCCAACCCGTCCTGCACATCGAGGTCAACGGCACCACCCACCGGCTGCCTCCCCAGCTCAGCAACGCCCACGGCGACGACGACTCCTTGGAGATGGACGCCCAGCTCTGGATCGATGAGCGACCGAGCGATGGCCGGGTCGCTGTGAGCGCGGAGTGGCCACGGGCAGGGCTGCCGCTGGACGGCGCCGTCCTCGACATCAGCGCTGGCCTGCAGCATTAGACACGCGAAGCCGCCTGGACACCTCGGGCCTCAGCTCGCTGCTCCATTAGGGGGATGCTGCGCGGTCCGCCCACCAACTCGCCCACAGCGTCGTGGACCATCCGCAGCATCCGGCCCCACTTCGCCTGCACAGGTGCCGCTGCACAAGTGCCGCGGGCTGTCGTCGTCGAGTGCCGTGTGGTCGAGCGTCATGGGTCGAGCGTCGTGTGAGGGGCAAGTCGTGCAGGTGGTCTACGAGGGGCGGATGACCGTCTCCTACTTCCAGGCGTACCTGTCCGCCGGTGACATCCCCGACGACTACGAGGCCGCCTTCGCCGGTCAGGTCAACGGCCTGCTCGGCGGGCAACTGCTGGGCCACCTGACCCTGCTGGTCGGCGTGCACACCGGTGACGTCGGCATCCGGCTGCTGCTGGGCGAACAGGCACCGCCCGTGGGCGAGCAGTGGGAGGACGTCGTCGAAGCGCCCTTCACCCCCCAGTGGCCCGAAGCGGTCTTGGCCGGGTGCCTGTCCGAGGCCGTGTGCGAGCTGCACCTGAACCAGCCCAGCTACCGCGCGCGTTTGAGCGCGCGCGGCATCGACGCCGGCCGCGAGGCCGACGTCGTGATGCGGGAGGAGCCGCTGGTGGACCACTACGAGCTCGCCCTGTGGCCGGCTGCGCTGGCCCCCGATGCGATCCTGCGGGTCAGCAGCGACACGGCCCGCTACTGCCACCGGATGCAAGATGCCGCCTTCGCCCGCGCCGCGCGGACGTACGCCGCCTGGGGTGACACCCCACCTCCCAGCGAGGCGCTCCTGGACGTCTTCGAAGCACCCTGGCTGGTCGGCCTGGACCGCGAGCTGGCGGAGGACCTGGCGGCGGCCGAGCCCGGCGTCCAACGGGCGGTGGCGTACTGGGCCGCGCAGTGGGCCTGCGCCCAAACCGGCGTCGACCGCGTGGACTGGATCACCACGGCACTGCGCACGCTGCGCGAGGACCGGCTGCTGCCGGCGCTGTTCCACGACTCCGAGGCCCTGTACGTGCGCCTGGACACCGACCTCCCCCCACCCGAGGGGACGAGGACCGCCGTCAACGGCTACCCGCACAGCTGCGCCGCGTACGCGGTGTCCAGCCTCGTCGAGGCGGCCGGTACCCACCCCCTGAGCGCGGTCGTGGCCACCGTGAAGGAAGCCCACGAGGCGATCGGGGAGGAGCGCACCGACGCCTTCCTGGCACAGGTCCGGCGGGAGCTGAGCCGGCTGCGCCGGGAGCTGACCGAGCAGCTGGGCGCCGGGCAGGCCATCGACCGCCGGCCGCCCTTCGCCGAACCGGACCCGCTCGATGAGGTGCCCGAAGGGATGGACCCCCAGGAGTACTTCGACCTGTGCGTGCAGTGGGGCGTGCAGGAGGGTGAGCAGCTGCCCTCAGAACGTCTGCTGGCCATCGCCGCTCGTGCGTCGTCGGTGGCGCGACGCAACCGCGAGCTGGCAGAAGCCCTGGCGGCCCTGCCAGCCGATGAGCAGCGCGCGGTGGCGGTGTGGGCGGCCCGTCAGGCGTGTGCAATCGCCGGGCTGCTCGGCCAGGACTGGACCGAGGAAGCTCTGCAGGCTGCCGCCGGTGGCGGTCCGCTGCCGCCGCTGTGGGACGACGCCGACCGCGTGTGGGCGAAGCTCTTCCCCGACGAGGAGGAGGACGAGGACCAAGTCGAGTACAGCGGCGCGTACATCACCTGGCATGACGACGAAGTCCACCAGCCGCTCAGCCCCGAGGCGGCCGCGCTGGACGCGCTGCAGCAGTCCGCGCTGCCGGACAGCGCGGAGGCGGTGATGGGAGCCGTCGACGCGTTCTCCCTGGGGCACGCGGATCCGGCAGCCGTCCTGGACGACCTGCAGCGTCGACTGTCGGCAGGACCCCTTCCTCGGCAGTGACCGCAGGTGTAGTGACGAGGGTCCTGCCTCGGTAGCGCCACACCCCGGCATTCACGGCGCCCTGCCAGTGCGGCCGTACACGGCGCTGTCGTAGACGTCGACGACGTCACGGTCATGGCGCGGGCCGCACCATTGCCGAGTCCGCAGCTGGAGGTCGCGGTCGTGCCGAGGAGCGGACGGGCGCAGTCCACGAGTGGGCGGCGTCGAGTGCTCACCCAAAGCCCGCACCACGTGAGGCGTCACTTGATGCGGGTTCCCGGCGGCAGCGTGTACTGGTACAGCCGGCGGATGGGCATGCCAGGACCGATGACCAACTGCTCCTCGGGACCCTCCCACTCCAGTGGGCCCTCCACGTTGAGACCGCTGTAGATGTCGAAGCGGACGATGCCCGGGATGAGGTCAAGGTGGTGAGGGTCCATGTGCATGTGGGCGGCGATCGTCATCACCGCCCCGGTGACCGGGTGCTCGATCACGTCACCGTCGTACAGCTCCAGAGCCTCGACGACGTCGTTGGTCTCGATGAGGGGCGCCATTCGACCAAGCCTGCCACCGCCTTTGGCGCAGCTCGCTCGACTGCCCGGTCATCCCGCGTCACGGTCGTGGGTGCACACGCTCACGAGTACCGGGCGTCGCGGAAGGCCACACCCGCCAACGTGGGTACGACGGCACTGGTCGCGACCTCGCAGGCGACATCGACGTCACCACCGAAGCCCATCGCAGTCAGCTCCCGCCCACTGGTACAGCCACGCAGCGCCTGCTCAAGGCCGCCGTGGCCGCCGTGGCCGCGGTGGACGCTGTCGTAGGCGTCGGCGGCCACCGCAGCGTCCACCGACACGCTCACCCAGCCCCGCCGGTGCAGGCCGGCGATGAGCGCCCCAGCACCCCACAAGTCCTCCACCGCCGGGCGCAGCCGCCCACCCGGCCACCGCTCCCCGGCGGCCACCACCAGCACCCGCGCCCCGTCGGCGCCGTGCTGCTGAGTCAGCCAGGCAGCCACCGCCTCGGCGTTGCGCAGGCAGGCCGCCAGCACGCACCCGACGACCTCGCCCAGCAGGTGGGCGGTGGTGGCTCCGTTCGGGGAGGGCAGCACCACCCGCGCCAGCTCAGGTTCGGCCGCCCGCACCGTCAGCGGTGACAAGCTCACCTGCCCCGGCTGGGCGCGGGAGCGTCCCACGGCCAGCACGGCCTCGTGCTGAGCGGCGAAGTCGGCAGCGCTCTGATCGGCCCACCGGTACGGCAGGACCTCGATGCCGCGGTCCAGGGCCACGCTGAGAGTGGTGGTGAAGGACAGCACGTCGACGACGACCGCGACGTCGTAGGCCGCGGCGGAGGTCCGGGCCGCCGCTGGCCCCCACTCCACGTGCAGCGCGGCCGGTGGTGGCTGGTGCATCGACCTCACAGCCGCAGTCTTCACCGCGACTGCTTGTTCACGCTCATCCCACGTGGTGCGCGGTACTGAGCTGCCGGCGACGTCGCGGTCGTGACGGAGATCGAGCGGTCTTGGACTGTGCGCTGAGACGGTGGAGCTCGATCGGCAGCGGACGCGCCGGCGAAAGGTGGACTCAGGCGGCGCTTCGACGCTAGAGGTCAGCGATCTAGTGCGGTGACACCACCGCACCTCCTGCGGCGGCCGTGGACGCGTCGCAACTGCTCTCACCTGGCTGCACGAGCACAGCGGGTGGGACCCACACCTGCACCTGCCCCTCGGGTCCGCGCCGACCCAGCACGCAATCGCTGCCACGGGGAGCCGCAGACAGCGCCGCCCCCACCCAGCCGTCGTGCACCCCCACATCGACCCGCACATCAGGACGCGGCACAGCGTCCAACGCCGCCCGCACCGCCGCGGCATCGGCTCCGGCCAGCGCTACCTGCAGGGCCTCGGTGTCCGCATCCGTCAGGTGCGGCACCGGCGGCGGTTCCGGCACGTCGATGACCTTGCGCTGCTCGCAACCTCGGTCGATCCGCTCGGCGAGGGGTTCCCCGGTACCCGGGTGGACGTCGATGCCCCACGTGCGCAGCACGTAGCGGTAGCAGTTCCGCGTCATCGGATCCTGGTCCGGGCCGAGGTCGAAGCCCTGACCGTCATCAGGAGCTCGGTACCCGGTGATGCGCACCTCCACGACGGCGCCTTCGACTGTCCCGCCGGGTCCGGGCGCCACCTCCAGCAGCTCCACTGCCGGCCACGTCGCACCCTGCCCGTCGCGCAGGGCCAAGCCCACGACGTCGTCGAGGTCGTTGCTGTCGCTCGCGGTGCGGTCCAGGGAGCGGCCGACGTCGGCGGCTCGGGCGTCGGCGTCCGCATCCGCCTGCGCTGTCGAGGTGCAGCCAGTGAGCAGGAGCGGCAGGCAAGCGGCTGCAAGGGCAAGCTGGGAGGCGGTGCGCACCTGCCCATCGTGCTGGACAGCTCGCACGACGACGTCCGCCGACAGAGGGGTCTGCCATCGGCTGGGTGGTGGACCGCTCTCGCTGCCCCACCGACCCGGGATCGGCCAGTCCTCGTCGACGACCGCCAGACGCTACTGACAAGGGCTCACTGCCTCGAGAACGGTCGGTCCTGAGACGAGTGACTGCTCGAGAAGCCACTTGTCGAGCAGTCGACTCACCGCACATGGCGATGGTCGGACGTTCACCGGGACCGAGCGGTGGGCGCCCAGACCCCGACCCCCACCGGCGAAACCCAGCAACTGCAGCAACGCGGCGAAGGCGCGCCCACGACGATCACCATCGACCCCACGACCCGCGCCGCCCTGGCCACGGCCATGAGCGAGGCGCTCGACCTCGGGCACGACTACCTGGGGACCGAACACCTGCTGCTGGGCATCCTCAACCACCCCGACACCCTCGCCGGGCAGGTGCTCACCTCAGCCGGCGTCACCCTGGACGCTGCACGCGACACCGTCCGCCAACTCCTGGAGCAGATCATCCGCGAGCGCACCGGCTGAGACGACCCACCGCACCGGGCCAGGCGCCACGTGCCGCCACGACACCCGCTCACGGCGCGAGCCTCGCTGCGCACGGTCGTGGTGCCCTCCGGGCGATGCCAGGCCGTCCCGCGAGCGGTCGCTCCCGTCCACGAACGCGGACGTTCTCGTCCGCGTCATCGTCGTGGACCGACCCGGTGGTGCCGCAGGTCGCTCAGCCGGTGGTGCGCAGCGCGCTCAGCAGCACCTGCAGCGCCTCCCACGCCTGCTCCACGGCCGCGGCAGGATCGGGCCGGCTCGCCGCCCACGACGCGGCCTCGTCCATGGCGCCGGACAGCACCGCGGTCACCGCCCCCACGCTCAACCCCGCCTCCAGCCCCGCCTCCACCCCCGCCGCAGCGCCGCGCACCCGCCCGTCGCGCTGCAGCTCCTGCACCCCCTCATGCAGCAGGCGCCGCGCATGGCGCGCGTCCAGCTCGCGCCAGCGGGCCCAGCCCAGCACCGCCGGTGCCTCCACCAGCAGCACCTGGCGCACCTGCTGGGCGGTGCTGGCCAGCAAGAACGCCCGGCACCCGGCCACCAGCTGCTCGAAGGCGTCCTCACCGGCGGCCTGCGCCGCCCGCTGCACCTGCTCGGCCACCTGCTGCTGCACCCGCTCGACCACCGCGGTGAACAACCCCTCCCGGCTGCCGAAGTGGTGGTAGAGCGCGCCGCGGCTGACGCCGACGGCGCGGGCGATCTCGTCCAGGGCGACGTCGGCGTAGCCGCGTTCGCCGTACAGGCGTTGCGCAGCCTCCAGCACCGCAGCAGCCGTGGCCTCGCTCTGCGCCTTGGTGGTGCGCACCCCTGCTCCTCCCCGATCTGCTTCGGCCCGACAGGCGACCATTTACATACAGACTGTCTGTATGTGAGCGTAGCAGCGCCACCCCTCCCCCGATCGAGCCAGGAGCACACCGTGCAGATCACCAGCGCCTACCCCGTCCTGCTCAGCTCCGACGTCACCGCCACCGCCGACTTCTGGCGGACCCACTTCGGCTTCGAGACCACCTTCGAGGTCGACTGGTACGTCAGCCTGCGCAACCAGCAGTGGGAACTGGGCATCGTCGCCGCCGACCACGAAACCGTCCCAGCCACCCACCGCCGGCCCACCGGCGCCCTGCTGATCAACCTCGAGGTCGACGACGTCGACGAGCAGTACCGCCGCCTCGTCCTGGACGGGCCCCTGGAGGCGCTGCTGCCCCTGCGCTCGGAAGCCTTCGGGCAGCGGCACTTCATCCTCGCCGCCCCCGGCGGCGTCCTGGTGGACGTCATCACCCCCATCGAGACCGACCCGACCTACGCCTCCGCCCTGGTCACCCCCACCTCAGGCGGCAACGCCTGAGCAGCCGCACTCCAGGCCGGAGAACAGCGCGCTCCCGCAGGAGGCGGGCGATCTCGCTCTCATGGCGCTGACTTCGCGCTCTTGGCGGAGTGCGGACGTCTGCCGGAGCGCTCCTTCGGGCCCGACCTGCAGGTGACACGTGCCTCCGAGCAGCACACGAGCCGCACGGTGTACCCGTCCAAGCGGTGGGGCCTCGGCGCAGGGGGACACATCATGGACCGGTGAGCGAGCACCTCGACGACCCTCCGCCACCTGCGACCGCGCCGGCAGAAGGCTCAGAGGTCGATGGAGCTCCTCGAGACCTGACCCGGCGACAGCTGGAGGTCTTGGCCTGGCTGATCGACCACGGAGCGCCCTTCGACCCCGACCAGCGCGTGGTGGAAGAGGCCGACCGCGCTCGGTGGCGTGCACAGCTGACTGCCGTTCGAGCGGGTCGTTCCTGCGGCTGCGGCACCTGCCCGTCCATCGAGCTGGTCCACCCCGCTGCCCTCAGGGCAGCAGGAGCGGATGGCCACCCGGTAGTGGAGGGCAGCACCGCCGGGGCGGTGCTGCTGCTGTTCGCCGACGGCGGCGACCACCTCAGCTACCTCGAGCTGGCACCAACAGGCGAGCAGATCTTCGGCGAACTCCCGCACCCAGGCGACCTCCACCCGACCTGACCGTGGCGGCACTCGGCGAGCTCTCACCCGCTGTGCTCATCGGCAGGGCTGCCCTCCCGGTCATGGCGCTGACTTCGCGCTCTCGTCGAGAGGCGAGTGGTGCAGCAAGGTGCCGTGCTACCCGATCACGGTCCTCGACTGCACCACTCGCGATCCGGTGGAGCGCGAAGGGCGCCGCCTGCTGCACTCCCTCCTGTCCCCGCACCAGGCCGGCGCGCAGGGGCTGCCCGTCGTAGCTCATGCCCAAGCGCTCCACCACCGCCCGTGAGGCGGTGTCGTGCTCCTCGGTGAAGGACACCACCTCGCGCGCACCCAGCACCTGGGAGGGCTGACGCACGGCCCACCCCACTTCCAGGCACGGCCGCCCCCCGACCGACGTGCGCGAGAGCCCTCCGCGCCCGATGAGCTCACCGTCGCCGCGGCGGTACGCCGGCCACGTGCCGACCCCGTCCCGACGCCAGGCCTCCTCCATCGCCTCGGCCCACTGCTGCGCCTGCCCCACGCCCCGGCGCACCTGGCGGCGATGTGCACGTCCTGGTGCAGGCGCCACACGCCCTGCACGCGGGCCCCGGTGACCGGGTGCGGGACCAGTCGCCGCGTCAGGACGACGCGACCTCCGGGTCCCGGGGCCCTTGCCGGTTCCTCGGCACGCGCACCGACCACGTGGTCACCGTGACAGCGCTGCACGTGAGTCGCCAACGAGCGAGACGCACGCACGTGCCGCAGACCGCGTGACCGAGCCGACCCTGCCCGCTACGGTGGCCACCGTGATCGCCGCGACGTGCACCCGCCCCCAGTGGTGGACCGGCTCCTAGGCCGGGCACGTCCTCCACCGACGCACCCCGCCGAGCGCGGGTGTGCGGAGCACTCCTCCCGGCCCGCCGAAGCCGACACCGAGGAGACGCCCACCATGGCCCAGTTCAAGATCTACGGCCGCGACCACGTCTTGCGCCCGCTGCGCACCCGCCTGTCCGACACCGTGCACACCGCCGCCGTCGACGTCCTGGGCCTGCCCACCGCCAAGCGCTTCCACCGCTTCTTCCCCATGGACGAGGAGCACTTCCCCACCCCGCAGGGACGCAGCGAGAGGTACACGGTCATCGAGGTCCTCATGTTCGCCGGGCGCACCGTGGCGACGAAGAAGGCGTTCTACCAGCGCCTCTACCGCGACTTCGAGACGGACCTGGGCATCCAGGCCATCGACTTGGAGATCACCATCCTCGAGACACCTCGCCACGACTGGGGCATCCGCGGGCAGGCAGGTGACGAGCTGACCTCGTCCTACCGCGTCGAGCAGTGACCCGCGCTGCGGTCGACGTGGCGGTCAAGCTGCAGGCATCGCGTGGTCGGTGAGCGAACCGGGCCCTCCCGAGCCCGGCGCTGACAGGCTGACCCCGTGCCGCTCGGCACGAGAGCTTCCGCTACCGCGTTGGGTTCGGCGCAAGCTCACACCAGCAGACGACGACGGTCGTCGGCACGACGACCACTGTTGAGCCGTGGCTGAACAGCACGTCGTCCGCTCAGGCACCACTCGCGCAGGCACCACCGCCGTGCTCGGCCTCAACGGCCGGCGTCGTCGCGCATCCGTCGTCGTCAACCCCACCGAGTTCACCGGCGCCGGTGAGTTGACGAGGTCGCACCTCGAGATGTCGGCGGCGTGCTGGCCGTCGGCGGGGACGGGACGGTGCGAGCCGTCGCCGGGGAGCTGCTGGGCAGCGGCCTGGCCCTGGGGGCCGTCCCGGCGGGTACGGGCAACCTCCTGGCCCGCAACCTCGGCATCCCGCTGAACGACGCACCGGCCGCGGTGCGGATCGCTCGTCACGGTGCGCGTGGTCGACTCGAGGTGGGGTGGCTGGAGGTCGACCGGGACGGCGATGGCCGCGACGGCCAGGAGCACCTGTTCCTGGTGATGGCCGGCGCCGGTTTCGACGCCGCGATGATCGCCGGTGCTGGATCGGCAGGAAGCGTGCAGGCCGCCGGCGCCGACGGCTGGGCGGAGGGGTGGACGGGCAGCGCCCGCGGAGTCGTGGTCGGCAATTGCGGCCAGCTCACGATGGGCCTGGCGCTGCTGCCGGACGCCGACCCCGCCGACGGCTTCCTCACGGCCTCCGCGCCGCTGACCGTCTGCCGGTCGGCGGCAGTCGGGCCCGGGTGCACGACGCGGTGGTCGAGTTGAGCCTGGCCGGCTGAACCGGCCAGTTGAACGGGTCAGCCCGACCGCAGCGGCGTTCAGCGGGCCCCGCCGCGGGGGGTGAGGCCGTTCTCGCAGGCGAAGATGACCAGCTGGACCGGCGCGCGGGCGGAGGGGTCGCGCGCGGTGCACCTGGACCGCACCGGCACCGCAGCGGTGCCGGAGGAGGCCCGCACCACCTCGCTGCACCAGTTGGCAGCGCACCTGCACCACCCCTGGACCGGCCGTGAAACGCCCCCGGACCGGCGCCGACGGTCCACCGCTGGAGGGCGGGACACGTCCAGTCATGGGCCCTGCGGGCGACGTCGCGGTCGTGGTGCTGTCACGGTGATGCGACCGCCTGCATGGGCCACCTCGCCACGTGCTCAGGTCGCCACCTGCTCACCAGCCGCGCAGCAGCAGGGACTCACCCCGGTCGATCGCGTACAGCGCGCCGGCTACGCAGTCGACGACATCGGCAGGCAGCGCGTCCGCGGCCACCCACACCAGCTCACTGC
The DNA here is from genome assembly GCF_050871885.1 of Kineococcus aridisoli. Lineage (NCBI taxonomy): Bacteria > Bacillati > Actinomycetota > Actinomycetes > Kineosporiales > Kineosporiaceae > Kineococcus > Kineococcus aridisoli. Next base: position 14,416 of record NZ_JBJLSF010000043.1, read on the forward strand.
ACTTGTCCGGCTCGCCGATGACCGGTTCACCGCTCCACCGCTCGACGACGAAGAACAGGTGCAGGTACTCCAGGTCGCCCTCGTGCTCGGGGGCGGAGTGCACCAGCAGCGCCAGGCGGCAGTCACCCGGCGCCGCCTCGACGCCGACCTCCTCACGCAGCTCGCGCAGCAACCCGGCCACCGCGTCCTCCCCGCCCTCCAGGTGACCGGCGGGCAGGCTCAGCTGACCGGAGCGGAAGTCGGTGCCGGCGCGACGCAGCATCAGGACCCGCTCTCCACCTCGCAGGACCCCGTAGACGGCGGCGGGCAGGCGGAAGCGGTCGCGAGGCACCACCGGACGGTATCGAGCGGGAGCGACGCGCGGTCTCGGCCGTGGGCTCAGGCGGTCGACGCGCTGGCCAGGACGTCGTCGACGGCTCACATCCGCCGAGGACCCACGCTCGTGCCTCAGCCGGCGGGTCCGGCGGCAGACCCGCCATGGCCCAGGCCAGCGGCCGGAGCCGCAGCAGCCGAGGCACGGTGAGCGACCAGCCCGTCGGCCACGAAGGTCCGCGCTAGCGTCCGGACATGCCCTTCGACCGGCAACCCGTCCTCGCCAGCGACATCCTGCTGCTGCGTCCACTGCGTGGCGACGACTTCGACGCCTTGCGCCTGATCGCCGCCGATCCCCTCCTGTGGGAGCAGCACCCGGCCAAGGACCGCGTCCAGGAGCCGGTCTTCCGTGGCTGGTTCGACGACGCCCTCAGCTCAGGCGGTGCGCTGGTGGCGCTGGACCGTCGCGACGACGGCGTCATCGGCACGTTCCGCTACGTGCTGCGTGGTCCGGGGGAGGTGGAGATCGGCTGGACCTTCCTGGACCGCTCTCGCTGGGGCGGGCGGTGGAACACCGAGATGAAGCGGCTCGTGCTCGAGCACGCCTTCGCCTCGCTGCCGACGGTCCTGTTCTCGGCGCACATCGACAACGTCCGTTCTCAACGGGCGATCGAGCGCCTCGGCGCTCAGCGCACGGGCACCGCCGTCGATGCGCGGGGCCACCACTTCCCAGACCCACGACGTCCCCGCGGCGGTCCTGCTCCTGCTGCGGCACGCCGTCGGCGCCGACCTGCTCAGCGGCATCGAGTCGATGGCCGCCGCCCTCACCGCGACCGGCTGGGTGCGCGGCACGGGCAGCGGCTCCTGGTCCTGCGCCGGCGACCCCTCCTGGAGCGTGCAGTCCGCCGGCCACCCCCCGAGCCTGTCCATCGTCGCCGGCGACCCGGAGCGCCTGGTCCACCTCACCCGCGCCCTGCACGCCCTCCTCGACTCCGGGGCGGTCGGGCGCTGCAGTCCGGCGAGCCGGGGCCGGACTGGCGGACGTGGTCGGGCGGGGAGGTGGTCCTGTCCCTGTACGTGGGAGAGCAGCACCGGGAGAACAGGCACCGGGTGCCTGCGCTGCTGGTCCTGGACGTCCAGCGGGCCGACACCCCGCACGAGGGGCTCGCCGCGGACCCTGAGCGGGCCCGCCGCCTGGCCCGGGAGGGCTCGGCGATCACCCGCTGGTACCTGGCCGGTGAGGACCACCTGCCCGAGGACGTGGTGGTGCTGCTCGCCGCGGACGAGGACCCGGCCGTCGTGGCAGCCTCGGAGGCCGACGAGGGCCGGCGGGACCCGGCAGCGGCTGCCACGAGCGGCGCAGACCGGGGCCGAGGTCCCCGACCGCGGCCGAGATGACGAATCGGCCACGGCTCGGCCGGGTTCGTTGCCCCGGGGCGCGAAGCGTGGTTCCCTGCAAGCTCGTGACTCACTCGACGACGAGGAGCGCTCGTGCAGACGACACGACGAGGCGTGCTCGGTGCCGCCGTGGGCGCCGGCGCGCTCGCGCTCGGCGGGTGCGCCGTCGGCGCCGGAGCCGACTCGGCGAACCAGCAACCGGTCAAGCCGGCGGCGGACGGACCGGTCACCCTGACCTACTGGGCCTGGCTGAAGGACCTGCAGTCGGTGTGCGACATCTGGAACGCGGAGAACCCCGACGTCCAGGTCGAGGCGGTGTGGTCCGGTGCCGGCAACTCCGGCGGCTACACCCGCATGTTCGCCGCGCTCGCCGCGGGCGGGGGTGCCGACATCGCTCAGGTGGAGTTCCAGCTGCTGCCCAGCTTCCTGCTGCAGAATGGGCTGGTCGACCTCTCCCGGTACGGCTACGGGGACTTCCTCGGCGACTACCGAGAAGGTGACCTGTCCCGGGTCATGGTCGGCGACAGCATCTTCGGCGTCCCCACCGACACCGGACCGATGGGCTTCTTCTACCGCAGCGACGTGCTCGAGACCATCGGTGCGACGCCCCCCGCCACCTGGCCGGAGTGGGCCGAGCTGGCACGTGCGTTCAAGGCCGCCGACCCCCGCAACCGGCTCGAGGGGTTCGGGATCAACGACCCCGGCAACTTCACCAGCCTGTGCATGCAAGCCGGCGCGGCGTGGTTCAGCACCGACGGCACCGAGTGGGTCGTCGACCTGACCGGCGGGCCCACCCGGATGGTCGCCGAGTTCATGGACGAGGCCTTCGCCGAGGACCTCTACAACACCGCGCTGGCCCCCTTCTCCGCGGGGTGGACCGCCGCCGTCGCCAACGGCACCATCGCCGCGGTGACCACCGGCTCGTGGGGTGACGCGCTCGTGCAGAGCGTCGGCGGCACCGAAGGGCTGTGGAGGGTGGCGCCGATGCCGCTCTGGCCCGACACCGGCTACCCCTCCGCCACCCTGGGCGGCTCGACCGCCGCCGTGCTGGCCACCTCCCAGCACCCCGCGGAGGCCGCGCGCTTCCTGCACTGGATGACGACCGACCCGCGCTCCATCGACGCGCAGATCGAGAACTGCGGCATCGGCTGGTCGACCTCCCCCGACTACATCGGCCGGTCGCGCACCCAGCCGTCGGACTTCTTCGGGGGCCAGAACTACAACGAGGAGGTCTTCGTGCCCGCCGCGGACGCCCAGAACCCGGACTGGATCTGGTCCCCCATCTACTTGGAGCTCAACGACGCGCTCTCGACGGTCTTCCGCGAGCGCGGCACCGGTGGGCGCGCCATCGTCGACGCCCTGCCGGACGTGCAGGAGCAGACCATCTCGATCATGCGCGACAAGGGCCTGCAGGTCCGGGCCGGGAGCCCGGCGTGAGCGCCCAGGTGGAGCAGGCCGCGCCTGCCGCCCGGCGCACCGGCGGCACCGGCCGCCGCGCCGCCCGCGCCGGCACGGCGCAGCAGCGCGCGCCCTGGCTGCTGCTGTCACCCTTCCTGGTGCTGTTCGCCCTGACCTTCCTGGTGCCGATCGTCTACGCCATCGGCCAGAGCTTCACCAGCGTGCAGCGGCAGGGTCTCTTCGGCGAGGAGGGCATCACCTCCACCTTCGCCGGGTTCGACAACTACGCCCGGGCCCTGGCCGACCCCGCCTTCACCGCGTCCATCTGGCGAGTGCTGCTCTTCGGCGTCGTGCAGGTGCCCGTGATGATCGTCGCGGTGACGATCCTGGCGCTGCTGCTGGAGTCGGCCTCGGCGAAGTGGCCGTCCTTCTTCCGGGCCGCGTACTTCATCCCCTACGGCATCCCGGGCGTGATCGCCAGCATCCTGTGGTCGTTCCTGTACCTGCCGGGCTTCTCCCCGATCGTCGCCGCCCTGCAGGCCGTGGGTCTGCAGGTGGACCTGCTGGGTCCGCAGGCCGTGCTGTGGTCCATCGCCAACATCGTGACCTGGTCCTACGCCGGCTACAACATGCTCATCGTCATCGCCCAGCTGAAGTCGATCCCCGGCGAGGTGTACGAGGCCGCCAAGGTCGACGGCGCCGGCCCGCTGCGCCTGGCCTGGTCGGTGCAGCTGCCGCTGATCCGCCCGGCGCTGGTGCTGACGACGGTCTTCTCCATCATCGGCACCCTGCAGCTGTTCGCCGAGCCGCAGGTGCTGCGCACGGTGTCCCCGGCCATCGACGCCAAGTACACCCCGAACTTCGCCGCCTACTCCTCGGCGTTCTCCTACAACGACTACGGCGTGGCGTCCGCGCAGGCCGTCATCATCGCCCTGGCCGCCTTCATCCTGTCCTTCGCCTTCCTGCGACTGGTCTCCCGGAGGGACTCGTGACCGCTGTCCGCCCCGAGGAGGACCGCCTCGCCACCATCGGAGCCGTGCAGCGCACCCCGCGCCACGGCCCCACCCGCCCGCCCGCGGCGCGGACCATCCTGGTCACAGCGGTGCTCGTCGTCGTCGCCGTGTACTTCCTGGTCCCCGTGTACTGGGTGGTGGTCGCAGCCACCAAGTCCACCGAGGAGCTGTTCACCACCAACGGGTTCTGGTTCGGCGAGGTCCAGCTGCTGGAGAACGTCCGACAGGTGTTCGCCTTCGACGACGGCGTCTTCGTGCGCTGGTTCCTCAACAGCGTCCTGTACGCCGGTGGCGGCGCGCTGGTGGCGACCTACCTGGCGGCCGCCGGCGGCTACGCGCTGGCGGTGTACGACTTCAAGGGCAAGGACGCCGTCTTCGGCCTGGTCCTCGGTGGCGTGCTCGTGCCCGGCACCGCCACCGCCCTGCCCCTGTTCCTGCTCTTCAGCACCATGGGACTGACGGACACCTACCTGGGCGTGCTGCTGCCCAGCTTCGTGTCACCGTTCGGCTTCTTCCTGTGCCGCATCTTCGCCGCCGCCGTCGTGCCGCCGTCCCTGGTGGAGTCCGCGCGCCTGGACGGTGCGGGAGAACTGCGGATCTTCCACACCTTCGGCCTGCGCATGATGGCGCCGGCGCTGGTGACCGTCTTCCTGTTCCAGTTCGTCGGCATCTGGAACAACTACCTGCTCCCGCTGATCATGATCGCCGACGAGAAGCTGTACCCGATCACCGTCGGCCTGGTGAACTGGCGCGCCCAGGTGGACCGCCTGCCGGAGTTCTACGAGCTCACCACCGCCGGCGTGCTCGTCTCCGTCGTCCCGCTGGTCGTCCTCATGGTCGTCCTGCAGCGCTTCTGGCGCGGTGGGCTGACCGAGGGCGCCGTCAAGGGCTGAACGCCGATCCCGGCGCCCCACGCCGCCACGGACAGCCGGCACGTGCTCGCCGCGTCCCCTCCAGGCGCAGGGCCGAGGTGTCGACGGCACGGACGACCGGGCGGAGCGGTCCTTCACGCTCGGTCCACCGACCCTCTGCGGTGACCGCTGGACAGCGGTGCTCATCAACGGCGTCAGCACGGACTCGATCGTCATCCGCCCAGCCTTCCCGCCACCTGCGTCGGCTCCCGCTGCAGCAGGCGAGCCAACGTCACCCGCGCCGTCGCGTACCGGGTGCGCACCGTCGACGCCGGAACCCCCATGACCGCCGCCGCCTCGGCCAGGCTGAACCCGTCCCAGTGCACCAGCATCACCAGCTCCCGCTGAGGCGCCGGGAGCATCCCGACCGCCTCACGCACCGCAGCGGCGACGGTGTCCTCACCCGCGGCATCGACGATCCGCTGCGCCGCCGCCAGCTCGCGGACGGGTGCAGCAGCTGACCCGACGCTCGACACGGGGACAGACCACCGACTGACGCCCCCACTGCGTCAGCCCGACGTCAGGCCCGGCCGGTCCGGCGCACCTCGACCTCCGAGGAACACGCGGTCATCCCGCTGTCGTGGACGCTGACGGCTCCACGGGCTCGTCGACGAGCGAGCAGTGCCTGAGCACCGGCGATCGCCTGCACACCGCGGATGAGCGGCGGTCTCGGCCCACCTGGCCAAGAGCTGCACCCTGCCTGGGTGAGCGTGGTTTCGAGGACCGGGCCAGCACGCACGCCGACCAGCCGATGCGCACCGCCCTGTTCCTCACCGGCGACCACCGCACCGCCGAGGACCTCCTCCAGGACACCCTGGAACGCACCTACCTGCACTGGCGCCGGGTGGTCGAGCCCGCCGCCTGCGCCCGCACCGTCATGGCCCGAGCGGTCACCGACCGCTGGCGCCGACTCGGCCGGCGCTCACCTCGCCGACGCCGGCGGCCTGGGTGCTGCGACCCGCTACGCCGAGCGGGACGAAGCCGTCACCGCACTGCGTCAGCTCTCACCGCGCCGACGCGCGGTCCTGGTGCTGCGCCACTACGAGGGACGTCGCCCGCGGCCCGGTCCTCCCCGGCTTGGCCGACCCCGTCGCCGACGCTGCGCGGCGCGGCGGGGAGGTCGAGGACCTGACCGCGTGGACCGCGCACGGCGGCGACGACGGCCTGAGCGCCGCCATCCGCAACGTCCTGGCCGCTCCCGGCGCCGGTGAGCTGGGTGACTTCGTCCACGGAATCCCCGCCGGCTACGAGCAGGACGGCGCCAAGGCCACCGACGCTGACCTGGCTGCGCTGGGCACAGCTGAGGCCGCGCTGGCTGCGGCGGACCGGGACTGCAAGGACACCAGTGCCCTCGGATCGGCCGTCGCCCGAGCCCCGGTCCAGCACTGGGCACCGCTGGCCGGCGAGCACGCAGGCGACCTGGCCGCCTTCCGAACGGTGGTCGAGCATGCTCGCAGCGTCGCGGCGGACGTGAACCCGCGCTGACCATCGCACACGCGATCCGGCTGGACGTCGCCGATCGGCGCCCGGGGTGGACCCACGAGTCGTCGGCGGTGCGGTGAGGAGGGGAACCGCTCCGCCGATGCCCGAACCGCTCCACGGTCGTGGCGCCTCCCGAGCGCGACCACCGATGCAGCCACGACGTCAGGTCAGCGCCCGCCTCGCGGTGACCGTCACCAGCTCGAGGCCGACGTGGTGGCCCGCACCACCAGAGCCCCGCGCTGACCGGGGATCGTCTGGAACCTGCCGATCAGCCGCCCGTCCGCCGCCGTCGCGACCAGCACGCGCAAGCCGCCCATCTGCTGCTCAGCGACCTCGGCCACCGACACCTCCTCCCCCCCGCCCACGGCGCGCACCCGCTCCCGCAGCACCGCCACCTCGTCATCGGGGATGCGGTAGTCCGAGCTGACCCGCCGGCACAGCCCGCGCTCGTCGCCCTCCTGCACAGCGGCCAGGACACCGCTCACCGCAGCTCCGGGGTCACCCGCTCCCGCACCGCAAGGCCGGGTGACGCGCCAGAAGACCACCACGCCGGCGACGACGGACAGCACCAGCACCACGGCGACAGCGATCGTCGTCATCGAGCGGGCCGGCCGGGTCCCGAGCAGTGGTGGTGTCACTTCCCCACCATGCCCCGACAGCCCCGGCTCCGGGTCCTCTTCGCCTCGTCCCACCTCGCACCGGCGTCCAGGTGGAGCTCGACGACCTCGTCGTCGTGGCGCCCTGCGGGCGCACCCGGTCATGGCGATCCGGGCGCGATCACGCCCCCTCGGCGACTGCACGGACTCGCCGGTGTCCGGGCATTGCTCACGCGCTCGATCACGGCGAAGGTGGAGCCGTGCCACGGCGATGGGTTCCCACCACCATGCCCGATCACACCGACGACACCGGTGTGCTCGTCCACAGCCCACTGCTGCTCAGCCAGGCGCCCGGCATCCACGCCGCACTGACCCGCCTCCTGGCCCACACCGACCCCCCGGGGTTGATGCTGCACCTGCACGTGAGCGCCCACGACGTGCACGCCGAAGCCGCCAAGCGGCAGACGATCGACAAGCCCCGCCGGTACCTGGACGCCGACAGCGGTGACGGCGGCGCAGAGCAGGGCTCGCAGCCCGAGCTGCACGTGCGGTTCGACGACTTCGCCGACCAGGTGCCCGTCGAGGACCGCTCGATACGCACCTTCGAGGGCACCCGCACCGGGGAGGTGCGCTTCTCCTGGGAGACCACCCACTGGATCGGTGAGCTGCCCACCGACGGGCAGATCCACCTGCGCATCCGCTGGCCCCAGGCCGGGCTGCCGCACGCCGAGCACACCCTCGTCCTGGCGCTGCCTGCCGACGAGGATCGTTGAGCTGGACGACGTCGTACCCGCGGGTGCCCACGCCACGTCCGGTCATCGCGCGTCGGAGGTGCGTTCGCCGGTGCGAGCAGCGCCACGACCCCGGCACCGGCAAGACGGCGCCAGGTCCGCCCCGCCCGGCCCGAAGGCGTCCTCCCCGGGAGCAACCGGGCTCCCGGAGCCGGTCAGGTGCTCACCGTCCTCGCTCACGCACGCGCAGGGCACGACGACGTCCGCGAAGATGCCCACGGTCGTGGCGCCCTGCGGCGCGTCCAGTCGTGGCGCGGACATCGCGCTCTCGCCGACGAGCACGCGGCCCCGACCGCGCCGCACGGGGGCACCCCCTCCTGGTGCCCCCTCAGGTCGACGGGTGCCGCGAGCGCGCCAGGTAGGCCTCCAGGTCGGCGGCCTCCTCGGCGCTGACGACCGGCTCGAAGTCCAGGTGCTCGCTGGGGTGGATGCCGGTGCCCGAGCCGGGCACGGTGACGAACCAGGCGCCCTCGTGGCCGAACCAGTGCGCCTGCCCGAGCGCGCCGAGCAGTTCTCGCTCGCTGGGCTCCCGCGGGTCCTGCACGGAGGTGATGCGCACCCGCTGCCCGTCGCGCCCGTACGGCGGCTGCGGCACCGCCAGGTGCAGGCGCTCGGAGTCGAGGGCGGCCACCGGCACGCCGAAGAGGCGGGCGGCGCCCTGGCGCGCCAGCGTCAGCACCTGGTCCGTGCGCCGGGTGGTGCCCACCAGCACCTCACCGGAGGGGCCGCTCACCAGCACCGCGCAGGAGCGGTCCGGCTCGTGGCGCACCCGTGCACGGACCTGGTCGGGGACATCAGCCATCCCGCGATCGTGCACCACCGGTCACAGTTCCTGCAGGTGCTTGCCGCGCCCGGTCGTGGCGCCCTGCGCTTCGCCCCCGACCCCACCAGTCCCGACCAGGCCGAAGCCGACGTCGACAGCGGCAACACCGCCGCCCTCGAGACCGCACGCGCCCGCGACGTCCCCCTGTGGTCCCCGATCGCCGAACGCAGCTGCTTCCTCTTCACCGGCGACCTGCGCGAGCTGGGCGAGCCCGCGGCGTGGAAGGCCGCCCTGCGCTCCACCCACCACCCCGCGAGCCCCAGCCGCCCCGACCCGGCGTTCGTCTGGCCCGCCGACCGGGCGTGGTGCATCACCCGAGACGTCGACCCCCACTACGCCACCATCGCCGCCGGCACCGCAGCGGTCGAAGACCTCCTGCGCATCCCCGACCTCGACATCGTCCGCGCCGACCCCGATCAGGACCCGCTCCACCACCTCTGAGCCGGCGACCACCGAGCCGAGGCGTCTCCGCCCGGCGGCCTGGCAGGCGGCCGGGGCCACGCTGTTCGGGCCCGTCACGCTGGTGGACCCGACCGCCTCGCTGCTCGACGGTGGAGCAGGGTGGTGGTGGCGCGCGTTCGTCGCGCTGGTGCTGTGCGGAGCCGCGGTGGCCTCGTGGGTGCGCTCGGCGCACCCGCGGCAGACGGCAGCGGGGTGGACGGCACCACCGGGACCGGTCGGAGCGGATCGACCACCCGACGCGCATCAGGTCGTGACGTCGTCGTGGTCACTCGGGCCGCGGCGGCACCGGGTTCACCCCATCGCTGTCCCAGGTCACCCCCTGGCCGTCGGGCACCTCCCACGCCTCCAGCCCCGGTGCGGCCAGCACGGCATCGATGCACGCCCGGCTGCCACCGACGTAGGTGCTCATCAGGTCCACGTCCGTGGCCACGCACCACGCCCGGTCCGCCGGCCACCACAGGCTCGGGCTCTGCTCCCACGCAGCCGTCTCCATCGACGCCCACCCCGCCTGCGACAACGGCCCGCTCACGAGCAGCATCTCGCGCTGCGGCATCGGCACCGTCGCCGCGACCGGGGCCAGCGCGAGGGACCCGTACCCCTCCCACACCGCGAAGAAGCAGTCCTCGGCTCTGGTGGTGAACCGCGCCAGCACCGCCACCAGCGCCTCGCCCTGCGCGGCGGGCAGGCTGCCCTCGCGCGGCTCGCCGTCCCAGATCCCCGGCTGGCTCTCGCCGTGGCGGTAGCTCCAGGAACCGGTGATGGCCACCCACTCCATGCCCGCGTGCGCCTGTCGGCCGTTGGCGGCGGCGACCTGCGCCCAGCTGACCTCCACCTCCAGCCCCGCCCCGCCTGCTCCACCGTCCCCGGAGTCCTCACGGCGGGCGGCCGGGTGGAGGACGCGCGCGTACGCCTCGAAGACCGGCGGCACCAAGGAGCCGACCGTGTGGTCGAAGTTCCGCACCGCGGCCACGATCCAGTCCGCAGCGCTGACGTCGTCCGGCAACTGCCGCAGCCCACCCAGCTCCTCGCGCCTCATCCACCCACCGTGGCGTCCCGGGACCCCGCACGCCAGCGACGTGATGACCCGGCGCTCATGCCGTGCTGCGGGCGTGACCACGGACGGTCGGCCGCTCCACGGTCTCGCGGTGGAACGCGAACACCGGCTGCGACGTCCCAGCGGACCGGGACCGACCCGCTCACCGATCCAGGAGCCTGACGCGATGACGCGACACCCGACCGCGGCATCGGTGGTCCGGTCACCGAGGTCGGCACCTGCATCGGGATCGGGGAGTCGATGGCGGTGTGGCCCCGAAGGCGTCAGCTGGGACGAGGACAGCGGATCGCTGGTGCTCGCCGACGGCACGCAGGTCGCACTGGGGGGCCAGGTCCACGGAGGCGGGAGCTCGATGCCGATCTCCGCCGTCGACTCGCTCCTCGGCTCCGAGGCGACTGTAGTTTTGCGGGAGTGCGGGATCGACTGGTACCACCACCCCGACGCCTGGGGGACGACGACCCCCACGGAGCAGCCGGTCGATCTCAGAGCTCGCCGTCGGGTCCGTGATGTCGGCGGACGTCGCGGCCACGGGAAGCGCCGGCTTCTTCTCCCCCGAAGGCTCGCGAGTCCGCTGAGCCCTTGTCAGTGGAGGTTCTCCCCCCTGCCGAGCACCAGCGCGGCGGCGACGGATGCTGGGATGCGCCAGGGGCAGAGGGTGACGAGGGCCAGGGCTCGCCAGCGGACCTCGAGATGGGCGAGGGCGCGCGGGACGTCGAGGGTGGCACGACGAGGAAGCACGCAGGGTCCCGGTGGGTACTGCGGAAAGGCCTGGTCGCCTGCATCGTCCCCGACCAGATCCTGCGTGCCGCGGATCCCTCGCTCGCCACCACGAACGACCGGGACCTGCAGGCGGTGCTGGATGGCGTCCGCGATGCGATCCGTCTCCGGCTCACGCGACCGCCGGCCCGCCCTCTCCGGCGATGACGGGCCACAACGTGGCGACGACGCGTTCGGCGAAGTCGGCCGGCACTTCGCGGCCGTACCGGTTGAAGTCGGCGAAGTAGCTGCCGAAGCACAGGCTCACGATCATGTCGACGTCCACATCCTCGTGGACGACGCCCCTCCGCTGGAGCTCGACGAGCACCTCGGCGAGCTCCTGACACCGCGGCTGGTTGCCCTGCTCCCTCATCTGCGCATGCAGGCCCGGTTCGCGCTCCGCTTCGGCCATGAAGTTGCCGTGCAGGGTCATCGCGCGAGGGTTGTGGAAGCGTGGGTCCAACCGGCGTACCGCCTCGACCACTGCTTCTCGTGGGGCGAGGTCATCGAGGTCCAGGCGCGGGTACGCCTCGCGCTGCTTGCGCAACCCGTGTTGCAGGGCTTCGACGACCAGCTCGTACTTGTTCGACCACCGCCGGTACAGCGTCGGACGCGTCACGCCGGCATCGGCGACGATGTCGCCGATCGTCATCGACGAGTAGCCCTTCGTCGCGAGCAGCATGCGCGTCGATTCGATGATCGCCTCCTCGATGGCCGGGTCGCGTGGGCGGCCACCGGTGCTCGTCGGCGTCTCTGCTCCGCTGCTCTCGCCGGACATCCCGGTCCTCTCGTGGTCTCGACCCATTCCGTTACAGGCCTTGACTGTAACGCGGGCGCGTCAGTAGTGTCACGGCATCCACTTCCGTTACAGGTAGTTGCTGTAACGGAAGTGGATGCCGTCCCCTCCGACCGAAGGAACCTCCCGTGACAGCGACCCCCGACGGGTACGTGACCGTCCTCTGGGACGCGCAGGCCAAGCCCGGCCGGGAAAGCGACCTCAAGGCGTTCATCGCGGCCGCCGTCACGCCGTCCCGTGGCGACGCCGGCAACATCGACTACGAAGCCCACGAGGTGGAAGGCCGGCCTGGCGCGTTCGTGATCTACGAGCGCTGGGAGAGCCGTGCTCTCCTGGACGCCCACCTCGGTGCACCGCGGATGGCGGCGCTCGTGCCGCAGGTGCTCGAGCTGATCGACGGGTCCATCGAGGACGGCATCCGCTTGCTGCGTCCCTTCCGGCCCACGGCCTGAACCGAAGAGCCACGAGAACCTGGAAAGCGAGAAGACGAATGACCACAACTCTCATCACCGGCGGGAACCGCGGACTCGGCTACGAGGTCGCCCGTCGCCTGATCGGTGCAGGCCAGACCGTCTGGATCGGTGCCCGTGACGCGGCCGGCGGACAAGAAGCGGCCGACCGCCTCGGCGCCCACTTCGTGCTGCTGGACGTGACGGACGACGGGTCCGTCGAAGCCGCCGTCGCCAGGGTGCGAGCACAGGTGGGGCACTTGGACGTCCTCATCAACAACGCGGGCATCCTCGGTGAGGTGGCAGCGCCGGAGGACATGACTGCCGATCAGCTGCGCGAGGTGTACGAGACCAACGTGTTCGGGCTCGTTCGAGTCACACGCGCCTTCCTCCCGCTGCTCCGGAAGGGGACCGACCCCTCGGTGGTCAACGTCACCAGCGGCATGGGCTCGTTCACGCTGACGCACGATCCCGCGCGGGTGGAATCGCAGTACACGCTCGCGGCGTACGGCTCCTCCAAGAGCGCAGTCACGATGCTCACCACGCAGTACGCCAAGACGATCCCGGACGTCCGCTTCAACGCGGTCGATCCCGGGCAGACGGCCACGGACTTCACCGGCCACGTCGGGCAGAGCGTCGCAGAAGGGGCCGAGGCGGCGGTGCGCATCGCCACTCTCGGCCCGGCGGCACCGACCGGAACCGTGACCGACCGGGTCGGCGTCCTGCCGTGGTGAACGGACGGCTCCGGCGTCGAGACGACGCTGAGACCCAGCGCGCCGCGACGCTGGAGCTGTTCTACGACCTCGTGTTCGTCTTCGCGATCACTCAGGTCTCGCACCTCCTCCTGGAGCACCTCACCTGGGCTGGAGCCGGCCAGGCAGCGATCGTCCTGCTCGCAGTGTGGTGGTCGTGGAACTACACGACCTGGGCCACGAACGAGCTCGACCCGGAGACGAACCCCGTCCGCCTCCTGCTGATCGCGCTCATGCTCGCGAGCCTGCTGGTGGCGATCGCCGTCCCGCACGCCTTCGGCGACCGCGGCCTCCTCTTCGCCCTCGCCTACCTCGCGATCCAGGTCGGCCGCCACGCCTTCCTCGCGTTCGTGGCGGCCGAGCGCGGCAGCATCGAGCGGGAGCAGGCCGGACGCATCCTCGTCTGGTTCCTGATGGCCGGCGTGTTCTGGATCGCCGGCGGGCTGGTCGAAGGCGGCTCGAGAGCAGGGCTGTGGTTGCTCGCGCTCACCCTCGACTACACCGCTCCACGAATCCTCTTCCCGCTTCCCGGCCGGCCGCGGCTGGCGGCGGGCTCCTGGCGCCTGGCCACCGGGCACTTCGCCGAGCGGTTCGGGCTGATCGTGATCGCTGCCATCGGCGAGACGATCATCCTGACCGGGGCGACCACTGCCGGACGTGGACTGGACGCAGGAACCGTGGCTGCCTTCACCGGCGCGTTCGCCGGATCGGCTGCACTCTGGTGGCTGTACTTCACCTCCACCCGAGAACTCAGCGAGCGTTCCCTCGACGGTGAAGCCAACCGCACCGGCCGGGCACGGGACATCTACACGTACGGGCACGTGTTGATCGTCGCCGGGATCATCCTGGTGGCCGTGGGCGACGAACTCGTCATCGCGCACCCGCTGGACCCCTTGGGGAGTGCACAGCTGACCGCTGTCGTCGCCGGGCCGGCCCTCTTCCTCCTCGCACAACTCGCTCTGCAAGTGCGGGCGACGCGTCGCCTGGGACGCACCCGGTTGGCCGCGGTCCTCGCGTGCGCGTCGCTGGGTCTGCTCGGTGGCTCCCTGCCCGCACTGCTGGTCGGGGCAGCGCTCGTCGCGGTGCTCATCGCCGTGGCGCTGCGCGACCAGGTCGGCCACGCCACGACGCACGAGGTGAGCGACGACGGAGCGAGATCCAGGACCGAGTTCCAGCAGGATCGTGCATGACGGGGAGCTGCCCGTCGACACCGGAGCCGTCCCGTTCCGCCGTGGGTGGGATGACGCGGTGAGGCCTTGTCAGTAGTCGACGATCGTCACCGACAGGGGCTCATCGAACGACGTCGACTGGGCGGGGTGCACTCCCACGGACCCGGTGCTGCACCAGTACGACCGACACTGCGCCGCCCCCTGGTCGAGTCGTTGCAGTGCATGCTCATGCTGCTTGACCAGGACGTCGCACGCCACCCGCGCGGCCAGGCGGGAACCGGCACCCTCTGCTGCACCTGACGATGACCACGCGCCACGGCTGCCGTGGAGACAGCCCACCGCACCCAGCAGTGACCCTCCGAGGGCAGGGGACAAGCAGCCAGCCGACGGGCGCGGCGTCACGGTCATCCCGCTGATCGCATGCGGAGCCGGTCGCGACTCCCCCGCCGGCGTCGACCGAGCTCGGCGGCGGGATCAGACGCTTCCGGCGTCGGCGATGCGCCACGCCTCGGAATCGCTGTCACGCACCAGGACGTACCCCCACGACGTCGACCCGCCCGGCATGGTCCCGTCCCCGCCGCGCAGGTCGGAGGTCACCGGCACGAACACCGCCTGAGCGTGCCCTTCCGCTGCTGTTCCCGTCGTCGACTCCACCATCGCGGCGGACACCTCGACGTTCTCGATGCTCGGGGGGTCTGCAGCCCAGTCGTCGCGGCCGGCGTAGGGCTGCGTGGTCAGCGAGGTCGCCGTGGGCTCGTCGTGCTCCTGCAGCGCGCCCAGGTAGGCGCGCACCACGTCCTCCGGTGAGGTGGCGGCGCCCACCGCCGCGGACTCCGGCGAGGTGGTGTCGCCGGGCGATCCCCCGCAGGCCGTGAGCGCGGCAGCGGCGAGCCCGGCAGTGACCAGCAGGAGCGGCGTCTTCACCATCCCGGTGCAGCAGGCGATCCTCCACCGTCGAGGACCTGCACGAGAGGCACACCGTCTCTCCGTACGTGTACGGGTACCTGCCCAGTCGACGCGTGGGAGTGACCTGGAGGTTCACCTCTTCGGCGACCTCTCGGCGCACAGCCTGCTCGAAGCCCCCGTCCTCGCCGACTCCACCACCGGGCAGAGCGAGGTAGGACGGACCGTCGTGGCGGCCGGAGCTGCTGCGGGTGGCTTCACGAACCATGAGCACCGCACCCCCACGCGAAGACCACTGCCGAGGCACGCCTGCGCACGGGTGCCACCGTACCCACCCGCGCGCACGTCCCCGCCTGCTGCTGACACTCACGGCGCGGGCCGCGCTGCGCACGGTCGTGCGCTCCCAGCGCGATCATCCCCAGCAGGGGACTCCGCGGACTCGGCCACCGACCATGACCACGACCACCGACCACCTCAGCGCTCACTCGACCCAGGCGATGACCGCCACCACCAGGCGGGTGTCGACCGTCGTCGCGATCCGCTGACGCACCACTTCCACGTCGAACGCGACGGCCTCCGCTCCCTGTCTCGCGCTACCGCTGCGAGTCAACCGCACGAGCCGGACGCTGGGACTCGGCTCCCAGAAGCCAGCCCTGGCCAACACCGAGCCACCCTCGATGTTCGAAGGTCCGACGCGCCGGCAGCACGCGAGCACGATGAACAGTGCCCAGCCGGCAGCCCCACGGCCCTACGGCCCTACGGCCCTACGGCCCTACGGCCCTACGGCCCTACGGCCCTACGGCCCTACGGAAGGGGACACGGCAGGCGTTGACGCCCAACGCCACCGAGAAGCACGATCACTGGGCAGGGCATCCGCAGGATCTGCAGCCATCCACACCCGCGCCACCAAGCTCCAGCAAGCCCCGCCCCGACCGGCCTGTCCACTCAGTCGGCCCAGCCAGTCGGCAGCCACCACCGAGCACCACGGGAGCCAGACGTGATCGTCGAGACCGCCTCGCCCTGCATCTGGGCGCCCCCGCTGCCGCTGCCCTTCCGGGTGCTGGGCCTGGACGACACCTTCACCGGCCCGCGCGGGGTGGCGTTGTGGAACCCGCTGGAGCGGCCGATCACCACCATCACCCTCGTCCACGGCGCCCTGGACCCCCAGCACCCCGGCGTGCGCACCACCACCCGAGCCCCGGACCCCGCCAGCGGGTTCAACTCGGCGCAGGAAGCGGTCCTGGACGCGCTGCTGGGCCTGCCGGGCATCTCCGACGAGCAGCTGCAGCAGCTGCCCGCCACGCTCGGCGCCGGTGCACCGTGGGAGCCGGTCCCGGTGAGCATCGACGCTCAGGTGGTGCCCGCCCACCGCTACCGGCACCCGGGGGGCGAGCACTGGGTGGTCGCAGCGGACCTGGGTGATGTCGGCATCAGCATCGCCGGATGCGGCTGGCAGCTCGAAGAGCACGGGCTGGTCACCCTCGCGGAGGACCTGCCGGGGTACACGGCCAGGCCAGCACGCACCCGCTGACTCCCCTTCTGCCCTCCCTCCGAGCAGCGATGCTCGGGTGGCGGCAGCACAGCGACCTGCCCCATCACCGACCTGCCGTCCACAACAGCGCGCCCATCGCGCGATGCGCGTGAAGTGGCTGTCACGCGAGACGCGAGCCAGTGCGGGCCTCGTCGTTCTCAGGGCGCACCGGGACTTCCGCTCTGCCGCCAGGCGACCAGCCGCCCGCTGGACGCGCGCGAGGCGGCTGTCGCACGCCCGCTGCCGGGCCACCTCCTCACCGCACTCCAGCGCCGCCAGCTGCAAGGCGAAGTCGATGCCGGAGGTGACGCCGGCGCCGGTGACGACCTGACCGTCGACGACGACGCGCTCGGTCGTCCCGCGCTGGGCGCGCTGCTCAGATCGATGCTCGAGGACGTCGCGATCGTCAGCGGCTGCGACCCCAGGCCTCGAACTGCTCCTGCACCTCATCGAAGAAGGCGGTCTTGGCGCGGGTGTAGTCGTCGTAGTCGGCATCGCCGGCGTGCTCAGCGGCCACGTCGGCCTTGAAGGAGGCGTAGCGGTCGCGGGCGTCGGGGTGGGCGCGCAGCCAGTCGCGGAACCAGAGGGCGTAGCGGCCCCAGGGTGAGGCACTGAGTCGGACGTGCAGGATCGCGGCCTGCGGCCCGTCGATGTCGTGCACGAAGAGCCGCTTGCGCCACACCTCGTCGCGGACCTGCTCGGAACCGCGGGGGATGTCGCGGTGGACACCGGGTGAGTCCGGGCGCGAACCGGTGGTGGGGACGAATCCGGTCGGAGCCAACGCCTGCTCCAGCACGTCGGGTCCAGGCAGCTCGCTGACGACGACCTGGAGGTCGATGCAGGCCTTGGCCATCAGGCCGGGTACCGAGGTGGAGCCGATGTGCTCGAAGGACTCACCCACCCCCAGAAGATGCAGCGCCTGCTCCACCACGGCGAGCATCCGCGCTGCTCGTCCGGGCCAGGCAGGGTCGTAGGGCTGCAGCACCGCAGGTCCAGGCACGGGACGGACGGTGGCGAGCCGGTGCGTGGCGGGTGCCAGTACGGGGGTGTGTCGGCGGCGCAGATCGACTTCCGTCGCCGACCGTTGCCTCGAGGACCGCTCGGTCGTGGCGCTGAGCAGGACATCGCCGGTTTCCGCACACGCCGAGGAGCGAGTGGTGGCTGAGCACGCCGACCACTCCACCCCCACCGGTGGACGGGGGTCGAGAGGCTCGACACGACCAGCGCGATCAGCGAACCCGGGACCACGACGGGAGCGGGTCAGCGGCGCGCTCCGAGCGTGGTCGTGGAGGGTCTTGACGCACGCGCGTGTCGCTGGCCGGGTGGTCGCGCAGGACTCACGCGGGCTTGACCACGCACCACTCGTTGCCCTCCGGGTCCAGCAGCACCTGGAACGAGCCAGCCCGGTCCTGGTGCACCGCGCCCACCCGGCGCGCACCCAGCGCCTCCGCCTGCGCGGTCGCCGCTTCGATGTCGCGGACTCGAACGTCCAGGTGCACGCGGTTCTTCACCGCCTTGGCCTCGGGCACCTTCTGGAACGACAGCTGCGTCCACCCCGGCGGCACCACGTACCACCACGCATCATCACGCCCGACCGGCTCTCCACCGAGGACCTGCGCCCAGAACGCCGCCAGCGCAGCCGGCTGCGCGCAGTCGATCACGACCTCGTCGATGCTCCCGATCACGCACCAGAACCTAGTCCAGTGCCACGCCTGGCCGTCCGGTCACGGCGCTTCCCGCGTGGCCTCAGCGCTGACTGCGCCCTGGACTCTCAGGAGGAGGAGGAGGAGGGGCGGTCAAGGACGCCCCGCGGCTCCGGGACCCGGTGCTCGACCGCTGAGCGCGCCCACTGCGCAGGCCGCTCCCGTCAGCGCCGCCAGGCCCACCAGGCAGGCGCCGACCAGGGCCAAGGCCGTCACGACCTCACCGATCGAGCCGTTCGGTGGAGCGACGCCCAGGTCCTCGGCGTGCAGGTGGACGTTGACACCGACGAAGACGTCGGCGACCAGCGCGCTCACCGCCACCGCCCCCAGGACGGCGAGCGCGATCGCGACCCGCAGTCCCGCCGCCAGCTTCGGGCGCCGGGCGGACCAGCGCCGGGCAGCTGAGGACCCGGAGGAGCCGGCGAGGGTGAGGGCGTGGACGCCGGCGAGCCACAGGGCACCGATGACGACGTTGGCCGCCCGGTCCACCGGGTTCATCGTGGAGTACAGCCGCCACAGGTCCGGGTGCACCGTCCGGGCAGGTTCCACCAGGTACACGACGACGAAGCTGGCGAACGTCAGCGCAGCGACCGCGACGAGCAGACCTCGCTCGGTGCCCGGCCAGCGCCTGGGCCGGCGCGATCCACGGGTGCTGTCCACGGTGACAGCGTGGCAGGACGGCGCGGGCCGGACGCTCCGGCGCAGGCGTCCTGCGCAGTGCGGTCACCACACCGACACGCGTTCACGCCGCCGGCGCAGTCGTGCCCGCTGCGCCGCTCCCCCGCACGCCTGGGCCTGGTGGCACTGACCGCCCCGGCGTGGCTGACGCTCGGCGCCCGGCGCACCAGCCGGCTGCACGCCGAGCGCGTCGTCGTGTGGGCGGCCACCGTCGGCCTGCACCCCGCCCGCTTCCAGGAGCTGCTGCGCGGCTTCGCCGCCGAGCACGCCGGCCCGGGCGGCGGCCGGCGCATCGACGTCGCGCTGGCTCGCCTGCACGAGCACCGGGCCGCCGGGGACCGCGTCGTCGTCGCCACCGGCTGCGCGCAGCCGCTGGCCCGCGAGGTCTGCGCAGCCCTCGGCCTGGGAGGCGTGGAGGTCGTCGCCAGCACGTTCACCGCCCACCGCTGGCGCCTGCCGCACGCCGTGCCCGCCCGCGGCCAGGCCAAGGTGCAGGCCCTGCGCGAGGCCGGTGTCGAGGTGCCCGTGGAGCACGCCTACTCCGACAGCGTGGCCGACCTGCCGCTGCTGCAGGCCGCCCGCACCGCGCACCTGGTGCGCCCCCGCGAGCGCGACCTGCCCGCGCTGCTGGAAGCGCTCGGCGACGTGGAGGTCCTGCGCTGAGCACCGCACCGGAGGCACCGCACGACGCCGGACGCACGAGGGCCGCCTGGGGCGAGGCTCCCGCGGCCTGAGCGGGCGCGGGCATCAGGCGGTGGCCACCACCACGGCATCGCGGCCGGCCGACCAGTGCACCTGCGCTCGATCGAACCCGCCACGCTGCAACTCGCGCACGTGTGCCGGCAGGGCGCCGGCGATCCACGGCAACGCCGCACCGCTGCCGCTGCCCAGCTCCAGCGCGCCACCGTCGAGCCCGGCCGCGGGGGCCAGCGCGCGCTGCACCGCCGGCCCGAACCGCTGCCACGCCGGGCGCAGGAAGGGGTCGAGGAACTCCGCCGAGCGCGCGTGCGCATCGCCGCCGGTGCGCGTCCTCACCGCGGACCGCCTGCCGTGCCGACACCGACGAGCGTGGAGGCGTCGACAGGTGGGCCGCCGGCGAGCGCGTCGAGGTACTCACCGCGCACGGCCTCGAGCGCGGCGTCGTCCAGGCCGTCCAGCAGACCGCTGAAGCCGGAGCCGACCACCAGCGCCCACAGCGCCTCCGGAGTGCTCGGCACCCGGTGCGGTGCGAGATCGACGCGCACCTGGTGCAACCCGCGCGCACCCAGCCAGCCGGCGAGGTCCTCGGCGGTGGCGATCCGCCTGCTGCGCGAGGAGGACGCCGGCGGTCGCAACCCCTCGCGGTGGCGGGCGACGGCGGTGAACAGCGCGGCGCCCGCGCTCGCCAGCGCACCGCGGTTCCACACGGTGGTGACCACCCGCCCTCCCGGGCGCGCGCAGCGGATCAGGTGCTCGGTGCCGGCGTCCATGTCGGGCAGGAAGAAGACCCCGAGCGCGCACTGCACGACGTCGTACCCTCCGCCCTCCCAGCGGGTGACGTCCGCGCAGTGGACGTGCAGCTGAGGGAGCCCGCTCGCTCGACCGGTGAGCGCGGACACCATCGCCAGGGAGAGGTCGACGGCGTCGACGTGACCCTGCGGGCCCACCGCTACCGCGGCCGGCAGCGCTGAGGCGCCGTCCCCGCAGCAGGCGTCCAGCACCCGCTCGCCCGGTCGCGGCCGGGCGGCGGCCGCGGTGCGTTCTCCGATCGGGTCCCACAGCAGCGGCCCGAGTCGGCGGAAACCTCCCGCCGCGCGGTCGAAGACCTCCCCGATCCCCTGCACGGCAGCCTCCTCGGACGAGTCCAGCGGACGGTGCTGAAGCAGCTCGGGCGGGTCAGGGAACGGCTTCCAGCTCGCTCTCGACGACCCACTTGTGGTTGGTCATGCGCATCCCGTCGACCTCGAAGTCGACCACGTACGCCGTCTCGTCGGTGGACCCGGCGATCGTCGCCGTCGCCCCCTGCATGCCCTCCACGTGCGCGGCGTCGAGCACCACCTCGGAGCCGTCGGCGAGCCTCTCGCCGCCGACGTCCCGCAACTCCTCGTGCACGACCCAGCGGTGCTCGTGCACGGGAGCCCCGCCGGTGGTGGGCGTGTAGTCGACCGAGTAGGCGGTGGTCTCGAACGCGCCCACCACCGTGGCCCTCACCCCGTCCATGCCCTCGACGTGGTCGGCCCGCAGCACCACCTGCGACCCCACCGGGTACGAGGCTGCCGTCGCCACGACCATGCCCTCGGGGGCCGGGCCGCCGTCCGCGGCGTGCTGGTGCCCGCCGTGCTCGTGACCGCCGTGCTCGTGACCGCCGTGCTCGCGAGCGTCCTGACCGCCGTCCTGACCGCCGTCCTGACCGCCGGCCTGACCGGTTCCCTGACCCGCGTCCGCGGACACTGCCGCAGGAGGCGCTTCGGGTTCACCGCTCGCGCAACCGGTCACCAGCACAGCCGCGCCGAGCAGCGCGGCCGCGGTGGCTGAGATCGAGCGCTGGCGCATGGTGACCTCGTCCCACCCGTCTCGTCCGGTGATCTCGTGCGGCGGACGCTCCCACCGCTGCTGAGAACTGATCTCACGAGTGTACGTGCTGGGCGGCAGCCCGTTCCGGTGGCGTCGACGTCCGCTGCCGCAACGGTTCAGCGCGCCCTCGCCTGCGGAGGGAACCGTCACCGGGGCGCGCGCGGGAGCACGGGGGCGGTCGTGAGGGCGTCCGGGCCGGCGGCCCCGCTCGCCCGGTCCGGCTGGAGGGGTCCAGCCGGGCGGGTGGCCCGGGTGAACTGCCCCAGGACGGCGCACACCGCGAGCACGGCCAGGATGAGCACCACGATGGTCGCCCCTGAAGGCGTGCCCACGGCCGCCGAACCCAGGACGCCGCTGATGCTGGTGAGGATCCCCAGGACGCTGGCGAGGCGGCACAGCGAGGCGAAGCTGGCGCTGACGTACTGGGCGGCGACCACGGGGAGCACCATCAGGGCGCTGAACAGCAGCAGCCCGACCGTGCGCATCGAGAGCACGACGGTCACCGCGGTCAGCACCGCCAGCGCCGCGCTGAGGGCACGGGTCGGCAGCCCGGATGCGCGTGAGTGCTCCTCGTCGAAGGAGAAGGCGAAGAACCACGGCCTCAGCAGGACCATGGCGACCACCAGGACGACGGCCAGCACGGCGAACACCCGCACGTCGGTGGGGCTGGTGGTGGTGATGGCCCCGAACAGGTAGCTCTCCAGGTTGGTGGTGGTCCCGGCAGGCGCCAGGGACATCAGCAGGACCCCGAGGGCGATGCCTCCGTAGAAGATGACGGCCAGTGCCGCGTCGCCGCCGGTGCGCCCGCGGTCGCGCAGGAACTCGATGAGCAGCGCGGCGCTGACGGCGGTGAGCAGCGCCGTCCACACCGGTGCGGTACCGGTGAGCACGCCCGCCGCCACTCCCGCCAGGGCCACGTGACCCAGCCCGTCGCCGATGAGGGACAGGCCCCGCTGGACGACGAAGACGCCGACCAGCGGTGCGGCGAAACCGACGACGAGGGCGGCGAAGAGCGCGCGCTGCATGAAGTCGTAGTCCAGGACGGCGAGCAGCTCGCTCACGCGGCACCTCCGGGGCGCAGGGTCAGCACCGGGTCCTCGGCGTCGGCGGCCGGCGCCGCCACCAGCCCGCCGTGGGTCAAGGTCGCCGACCGCGTGAGCGCCCCCGCCAGGGCGCCCGGCTCGTGGGTGACGACCACGACGCCGGCACCACCGCTCACCACCCGGCGCAGCGCTGCCGCCAGCAGGTGCTGGCTGGCGGCGTCCACCCCGGCGGTCGGCTCGTCCAGCAGCAGCAGCCGGGGCTGGGAGGCCAGGGCCCGGGCCAGCAGCGCGCGACGCTGCTGGCCGCCGGACAGCAGGCCGAACGGTGTGGTGGCGAGGTCGGCCAGGCCGACGTCGCCGAGGGCGGCGGCCACGCTCCGGCGGTCCTGCCGACGCTGGGCCGGGCGCCAGCGCGTGAGCGGCCCGCGCCGCGGCAGCCGGCCGGCGGCGACGACCTCGCGCACGGTGGCGGGCACGCCCGCGGCGCCGGTGTGGCGCTGGGGCACGTAGCCGACCGGCCCGCCGAGCACCTGCAGCTGACCCTCGAGGACATCGGCCAGGCCGAGCACGGCGCGCAGCAGGGTCGTCTTGCCGGCGCCGTTGGCGCCGAGCAGGGCCACGCACTCGCCGGCGGCGACGGTGAGGTCGACCGGGGCGGTCACCGGGGTGCCGCGGTAGCCGACGCGGCACCGGTGCACCCGCAGCAGGGTCTCGTCCGTCACTGATCGCACCGGGACAGCGTAACGGTAACGATTCCCAGTCCGTGTATGGTCGCGAACCGTTCTCAGCAATCGGGTGCACGCCCGTCGACCAGGAGACCTGATGCCCCCCTCCCCCCGCCGCCCGCACCGTCCGCTCGCGCTGACGGCCACGCTGTCCGTCGCGTGCCTGGCGCTGGCCGCCGGTTGCTCCTCCGGCACCTCCGGCTCCGAGCAGGCAGCCCCCACCACCACCACGCCGAGCACCGCCCCCGCCACCGAAGCCGCTGCCGCCTCCCCCCGCCTGGCCATCACCCACGACGGCGGCGTGCAGGTCCTGGACGCCACCACCCTGCA
>NZ_JBJLSF010000044.1:0-37669 GCF_050871885.1 Kineococcus aridisoli
CCCCCCCCCCCCCCCCCCCCCCCCCCCCCCCCCCCCCCCCCCCCCCCCCCCCCCCCCCCCCCCCCCCCCCCCCCCCCCCCCCCCCCCCCCCCCCCCCCCCCCCCCCCCACGGCGTCGACGAAGGCGTCGAGGTCGGTGCGGGCGCCGATCCGCCCGGCCGCCCGCACCAGGTGCTCCAGCCCCTGCGCCAGCGGCTGGTCGCGGCGCTCGACGAGGCCGTCGGTGTAGAGCAGCAGCGTGGCCGACGGCGGCAGCAGCGCGGTGCGGTCGGTGCGCTCGGCCTGCGGCAGCAGCCCCAGCAGCAGGTCGGGCTGGTCGTCGAGGAAGCGGGTGCGGGCCCGCCCCCCGTCGTGCGCGGGGGTCAGCAGCAGCGGCGGCGGGTGCCCGGCGTTGGCCCAGGTCAGCCGGCGGACACCGCGGCGCCGCTCGTCCTCGTCCTGCTCGATGCGCGCGACCACCGCGGTCGCGAGGACCTCCAGCCCCAGGCGCTGCGCGGCGGCGTCGACGCGGCGCAGCACCTGCGCCGGGCTCTGGCCGCCCTCGACGGCGTAGCTGCGCAGCAACCCGCGCAGCTGCCCCATCGCGGCCGCTGCGTGGATGTCGTGGCCGGTGACGTCGCCGATGACGAGGACGGTGCAGCCGTCGGCGTCGACGAGCGCGTCGTACCAGTCGCCGCCGACCTGGTCGCCGCTGCTGGCCGGCAGGTAGCGGCTGGTCAGCTGCAGGTGGTCCGGTTCGGGCAGGCGGGTGAGCATCGCCGCCTGCAGCGTCCGCGCGGCCTGCCGGCGGTCCTGCAGCGTGGCCAGCTGCGCGTTGCGCACCCCGACCGCGACGACGGCCAGGACGGCCGCGGCCACCACGACGAGGGTGCGCACGAGGCCCGGCACGAGCGGCACGCCGTCGAGCACGGCCAGCGCCGCGGCCGCCGCGACGGCCAGCACGCCCACGCCCACCGTCTGCCGGCGCGAGCCGCCCAGCCCGGTGAGCACCGGGCTCAGCGACAGGGTGCCGGAGACGTTGGCGCTGCCCCGCTCGAGGAAGGCGCCGGTGCCCAGGTCGACCACGCACAGCGCGAGAGCGGTGGCGGCGCCGAGCAGCACCCAGCGCCGGGACGGCGCGGGCAGGCCGGTGCTCCCGGCGCCCGGCGGTTCCCCGGAGGTCAGGGGGGTGATCTGCGGCACCCGGACAGCCTCCCGCACGCGCGAGGGCCGCGGGCAGGGGCGGGCGGGGGCGGGCGGGGACGTGCCGGTCCGCCGGCCCGCCCCCGCCGGTGCGCGTCAGCCCTTGAAGGCGTCCTTGAGGTGCTCGCCGCGCTGCTTGAGGTCGGCGGCCGTCTGGTCCTCGCGGCCCTCCGCCCGCAGCTGCTCGTCGTCGCTCGCGCTGCCGGCGGCCTCCTTGGCCCGCCCGGCCGCGTCCTGCGCCGCGTTCTTGATCTTGTCCGATGCGCTCATGGACCCACGAGACACCCGCGCGGCGGGCGCCGCACCCCGGGACCGGCGCGCGCGGGAGCCGGTCGCGCCCTAGCGTCGACCGCGGCCGGCGGAGCAGCCGGCACGACGACGGGAGCCCCCATGGCCTTGCGTGTCCTCTTCCTCGGCGGGACCGGCATCATCAGCTCGGCGTGCGCCGCCCTCGCGCTCGAGCGCGGGATCGACCTGACGGTGCTCAACCGCGGCGGCTCGTCCGCGAAGCGGCCGCTGCCGCCGGACGTGCGCACCCTCACCGGCGACGCCCGCGACCCGGTGTCGCTGCGCGAGGCGGTCGGCGACGAGGAGTTCGACGTCGTCGTCGACTTCATCGCCTTCACCCCCGAGCACGTGCGCGCGGACGTGGAGCTGTTCACCGGCCGCACCGGGCAGTACGTGTTCATCTCCAGCGCCTCGGCGTACCAGAAGCCCGTCGGCCACCTGCCGATCACCGAGTCCACGCCGCTGCGCAACCCGTTCTGGCAGTACTCGCGCGACAAGATCGCCTGCGAGGACCTGCTCGTGCGCGCCTACCGCGAGGACGGCTTCCCCGCCGTCGTCGTGCGGCCCAGCCACACCTACGACCGCACCCTGCTGCCCGTGGACGACGGCTGGACCACGATCGACCGGATGCGGCGCGGCGTGCCCGTCGTCGTCCACGGCGACGGCACCTCGCTGTGGGTGCTGACCCACCACACCGACTTCGCCAAGGGGTTCGTGCCGCTGCTGGGCGAGCCGGCCGTCACCGGCGACGTCGTGCACATCACCGGCGACGAGGTCCTCACCTGGGACCGGATCCACCGCACGCTGGCGGCGGCCGCGGGTGCTCCGGAGCCGACGCTGGTGCACGTGCCCAGCGACGTCATCGCCCGCGAGGCGCCCGACCGCGGGCCGGGGCTGCTGGGGGACAAGGCGCACTCGGTCGTCTTCGACAACACCAAGCTCAAGCGCCTGGTGCCCTCCTTCGCGGCGACGACGGGCTTCGCGGCGGGCGCGCGCGAGATCATCGCCCACCACGACGCCACCCCGGACCTGCGGGTCGTCGACCCCGTCGTCGACGCCCGCCAGGACCGGCTGGTGGAGCGGTTCGGCTGAGCCTCAGGCCGTCGCGGCGCCGTCGTCGCCCGGCCCCAGGCCGGGCGGCAGCTCGCCGAAGCTCTTGCGGTAGACGACCGCCGCCTGCCGCTCGACGAGCAGGCGGGTCAGGCCGATGACCGCGCCGGAGGCGAGCGCCCAGAGCACCGCCTCCTTCCAGGCGACGTCCGGGTCCTCGGGGTTGTCCGGCGGCGGCGCACCGGTCGCCGTGACCCAGACCTTCTTCGTGACGCGGCTCGCGACGGCGGTCGCGAGGATGCCCGACGCGGGGCCCACCAACTTCCAGAGGAACGAGCTCATGGAGGCGAACCCTGCCCTACAGCAGGTCCAGGAGCCAGCCCAGGACGGGGGTGAGCGCGGCCGCGGTGCCGCCGAGGACGGCGACGATGACCAGCAGGGTGATCAGGCGCACCCCGCGGGAGGGGCCGCCGTCGGGTCCGCGCATCATCCGGAGCACGGGGGCATCCTCGCAGGTGCCCGGTGCTAACCTCCCCTGCACACGACAGGGGAGCGCCGCGGGGCGCTGAGAGTGCGGGATGCCGCAGACCCTCGAACCTGATCCGGTTCACACCGGCGTAGGGAGTCGGGCCGACCTCGACCCGTGGCGATCGGCGCCGCGGGTCCCCCTCCTGAGCACAGGAGGAACTCCGTGAGCACCACCCTCACCCGCACGTCCAGCCCCCGGCGCTGGCGCACCGTCGACCTCGTCACCGCGGCCGTGCTGGGCGTCGCCTTCGGCGTCGTCTTCTGGGGCTGGGCCGTCGTCTACGCCGCGGTCTCACCCGTCTTCGCCGCCGTCGCCCCGCTGGCCGGCCTGCTGGGCGGCGTGTGGCTGCTGCCGGCCGTCGTCGGCGCGCTCGTCGTCCGCCGCCCCGGCGCCGCGCTGCTGGCGGAGATGGTCGCCGCCAGCGTCGAGGCGCTGCTCGGCAGCCACTGGGGCGCCGGCGTCCTGGTCTCCGGCGCGGTCCAGGGCCTCGGCGTGGAGATCGCCGTCGCCCTCTTCGCGTGGAAGCGCTGGGGCGTGGGCGTGGCCGTCCTCGGCGGGGTCGTCGCCGCCGTCCTGGAGGGCGTCTACGAGCTGTTCGCCTACTTCGCCGGCGCCTGGAGCCTCGGCTTCCAGGTGCTGTACGTGGCCTGCTTCGCGCTGTCCGGCGCCCTCGTGGCCGGTGTCGGCGGCTGGGCGCTGGTGCGGGCGCTGGCCCGCGCGGGCGCCCTGGGGGCCTTCGGCGCGGGCCGCGAGCTGCGCCGGCGCGGCTGAGGCGCGGCGGCGGACGTGGCCGACCTGCGCCTGATCGACCTCACCGTCACCCCCGCCGGCGCCGACCGCCCCGTCGTCGCCTGCGTGGACCTCGACGTCCCCGCCGGCCAGCGCGTCCTGCTCGTCGGCCCCAGCGGTGCCGGCAAGTCGACGGTGCTGCGGGCGCTGGCGGGGCTGCTGGAGGACGACGTCGACGCCCGCGGCGAGGTCCTGCTCGACGGCCGCCCCGCGCGGCCGGGCGAGGTGGGGCTGCTGCTGCAGGACCCGCTGGACACCGTGGTGGCCGCGACCGCCGGCCGGGACACCGCCTTCGGCCCCGAGAACGCGGGCCTGCCCCGCGAGGAGGTCTGGCGGCGGGTCGCCCGCGCCCACGCCGCCGCCCGCTACGCCGCCGGCCGCGACCGGGACGTCGCGACGCTGTCCGGCGGCGAGCGCCAGCGCCTCGCGCTCGCCGGGGTCCTCGCCGCGCAGCCGTCGGTGCTGCTGCTGGACGAGCCGACCTCGATGCTCGACGCGCCCACCGCCGCCCAGGTGCGCGGGGCGGTGCTGGAGGCGGCGGCCGGGCGCACCCTCGTCGTCGTCGACCACGACCTCGCCGGCTGGGCGCCGCACGTGGACCGGGTGCTCGTGCTCGGCCGCGGCGGGCGCCTCGTGGCCGACGGGGCGCCCGGGCGGGTCTTCGCCGGGTCGCGCTCGCTGCTGGCCGACGGCCTGTGGCTGCCCGGGGCGCAGGCGCCGGCACCCGTGGACGTGCCCGCGGGGCTGCTCGCGCCGCAGCTGGCGGTGCCGGAGGCGGCCACCGGCGGTGCGCTGCTCACCGGGCGCGGTCTGGGCCTGCGCCGCCGCCGCCGCAGCCTGCGGCCCGTGCCGCCGGCGACGGTGCTGCGGGAGGTCGACGTGGAGCTCGCGGCGGGCTCGGCGACGGCGCTGACCGGTCCCAGCGGGTCGGGCAAGTCCAGCCTGCTCGCGGTGCTGGCGGGCCTGGCCCGCCCCACCGGGGAGCTGACCGCCGCGCCCGGGCTGGCCGGGGGCCTGGCGCCGCAGCCGTGGCGCTGGCGCTCGCGGGAGCTGGCCGCCCGCCTGGCGTGGGTGCCGCAGTTCCCCGAGCACACCTTCGTGCGGGCCACCGTGCGCGAGGAGGTCGCCGCGACGCCGCTGGCGCTGGGGCGTGCCGAGGCGCGCGGCGAGCAGCTGCTGGAGCTGCTCGGGCTGGCGCACCGCGCGGACGTCAACCCCTTCCGCCTCTCCGGCGGCGAGCAGCGCCGGCTGGCGCTGGCGGGGGCGCTGGCCGCCGGGCCCGCCGTGCTGCTGGCCGACGAGCCGAGCGTGGGGCAGGACCGCGGCACCTGGGCGGTCGTGGCGGGGCTGCTGGCGGCCGCGGCGCGCGAGGGCGTGGCGGTGGGGGTCAGCAGCCACGACGAGCGGTTGCTGGGGGTGCTGGACGGTCCGGTCGTGGCGCTGCGCGCCGGGACACGGGTCGTGGGGGCGGCCGCGTGAGCCGCGACGGCGCGCCCGTCCCCAGCGCTGTCCCCAGCAGTGTCCACAGGCCTGTGCACACCCCTGTGGACGGAGCGGTGGAAGGTGTGGGGAAGGCCGTGACGGCTGTGGACCGCGAGGTGGAGGACCGGGGCGTGGAGGACCGCGAGGTGGGGGACCGCGGGGTCCCGCCCACCCCGGCCCAGCTGCGCAGCGCCGCCCCCGGGCCGCCCGTGCGCTCGTGCGGGCCGCTGCCGCTGCTGGCGGTCTCCCTGCTGTGCGCGCTGGGCGCCTTCGCGGTCGACGCCTGGCAGCAGGCGGCGCTGGCCCTGCTCGTGCAGCTGCTGTGCCTGCCCCTGGTCGTGGGCCGCGGCCACCGGCTGGGGCGCCGGCTGGTGCCGCTGGCGGTGGCGGCGCTGTCGGTGGGGTGGTCCACCGTCCTGGCCGGCGACTCCGACGAGCCGCTGCGCACGGCCGCGACCGCCGCGCTGCGCCTGGTCGTGCTGGTGCTGCCGGGTGCCCTGCTGCTGAGCTGGCTGGACCCCGGCGAGGCCGGCGACCACCTCGCGCAGCGGTTGCGGCTGCCCGGGCGCGTGGTCGTGGCCGTCGTCGCCGCCCTGGGCCAGCTGGCCACGCTGGCCGAGGTGTGGGACCAGGTCGCCGCGGCCCGGCGGGTGCGCGGGCTGGGTGCGGGCCGCTCCCCGCTCTCCCGCGTGCGGTGGGCGGCCTCGACGGCCTTCGGGCTGCTCGTGGACGCCGTCCGCCGCGCGGGGCGGACGGCGGTGGCGATGGACGCCCGCGGGTTCGCCGCGGCGGGGGTGGACGTGCCCCGCTCGTGGGCGCTGCCCGCGCCGTGGCGGCGGGCCGACAGCGTGCTGCTGGGCGCCGGGACGCTGGTGGCGGCCGTGCCGCTGCTGGTCCGCCTGCTCGGCTGACGCCGCGGCTCAGGGGGCCGGCGGCAGCGGCCAGACGTCGGCGAGCATCCCGCCCCCGGCGGTGTGCCGGGCGGCGGCCGGGGAGTCCAGCACCACGAGCAGCTCCTCCGCCCCGCCCGGCTCGGCGGGGACGACCCCGATGCCCTCGGGGTGGTCCTCGCCCTGCCCGTGCGGCAGCTCCAGCAGGACGGGCAGCTCGCGGGCGCGCACGACCGCGGGCGCCTCGGCGCGCAGCGCGCCGGCCCAGCGGTGCACGCGCACCGGTCCGGACAGCCCCATCGAGGGCCCGGTGAGCACGAGCAGGTCGTCGCCGTGCGGGGCCAGGTCGCGCACGCCGAGGCCGCGCAGGTCCAGCAGGTGCACCCGGTAGCGGCGGCCGTCCTCGAACTCCCGCAGCACCAGGCGGCCGTCGTCCTTGCGGTGCGTGGCCGGCCGCAGCTCCAGCAGCACCGCCCAGCCGCGCAGCACGGGACCGCGCAGGCCGACGAGGACCCGGGTGCCCCCGGCGTCCTCGCGCACGGCGACGCCCTCGACGTCGAGGCCGTTGTCCTTGGAGGGGATGGCCAGGAACGGCGCGAGCAGCTCGTCGTCGGCCAGCTCGGTGGCCAGGTCGTCGTCGTGGGCGCCGAGGACGGCGGCGGTCAGGCGCTGCCCGTCCAGCCGCACCTCGCGGGCGGGCAGGCCGGTGGCCGGGTCGACCGGCAGCCGCACCAGCACGAAGCGGTTGGCCTCGCGCACCACCTTGCCCAGCCGCTTGCGCGCCTTGTCGTCGGGGTCGGAGTCGCGGACCTTCTTGCGCTTGAGGCTGTGCGAGCCGATCGCCCACAGCCACGGGCCGGTGCGGGCCAGGCCCTCGACGTCGGCCTCCTCGGAGGCGGCCGCGGGCAGCTCGACGAGGTCGGCGAGCGCCACGCTCACCTGGTCGCCGTAGCCGGTGAGGCGGCCGGTGGCGTCGCGCTGCTCGGTGAGGCGCTCGACGGTGGCCGTCTCGTCGCCGGCGACCCACAGGTGGGGCCCGTCGGTGCGGACGGCGGACAGGTTGACGTGGGTGAGCCCGGCCTTCGACTCCTCGGCGAAGTGCAGCGGGACCTGGCGCAGCGGGTGCACGCCGGGACAGCGTGCGGGAGGACCCGCAGGTTCCCGGACCGGCGGGAACAACCCGGCCGCCCCGGCAGTTGAGCCCATCAGACTCAAGTCCAGCGGCCACGGCTTGACACAGCGGCCGACGCCGTCAGACTTGAGTGAGGAACGCTCAAGCGATCAGGAAAGAGGAGCCACACCATGGCACGTGCGGTCGGCATCGACCTCGGTACCACCAACTCCGTCGTCTCCGTCCTCGAGGGCGGTGAGCCGACGGTCATCGCCAACGCGGAGGGCGGTCGCACGACCCCGTCGGTGGTGGCGTTCGCCAAGAACGGCGAGGTGCTGGTCGGCGAGATCGCCAAGCGCCAGGCCGTCACGAACGTCGACCGCACCATCCGGTCCGTCAAGCGCCACATCGGCACCGACTGGAACGTCTCGATCGACGACAAGAAGTACACCTCGCAGGAGATCAGCGCCCGCACGCTGCAGAAGCTCAAGCGCGACGCGGAGAGCTACCTCGGCGAGGCCGTCACCGACGCCGTCATCACCGTCCCGGCGTACTTCAACGACGCCCAGCGCCAGGCCACCAAGGAGGCCGGCGAGATCGCGGGCCTGAACGTCCTGCGCATCATCAACGAGCCCACCGCGGCCGCGCTCGCCTACGGCCTGGACAAGGGCAAGGAGGACGAGCTCATCCTCGTCTTCGACCTCGGCGGCGGCACCTTCGACGTGTCCCTCCTGGAGGTCGGCAAGGACGAGGACGGCTTCTCCACCATCCAGGTGCGCGCCACCTCCGGCGACAACCACCTCGGCGGCGACGACTGGGACCAGCGCATCGTCGACCACCTGCTGAAGAAGGTCTCCGGCGCCTACGGCATCGACCTGTCCAAGGACAAGATCGCCATGCAGCGCCTGCGCGAGTCCGCCGAGCAGGCCAAGAAGGAGCTGTCGACGGCGACGAGCACGAACATCTCGCTGCAGTACCTGTCGATGACGGAGAACGGCCCCGTCCACCTGGACGAGCAGCTGACCCGCGCGCAGTTCGAGCAGATGACCCAGGACCTGCTGGACCGCACCAAGGCGCCCTTCCACGCGGTCATCCGCGACGCCGACGTCAAGCTCGCCGACATCGACCACGTCGTGCTCGTGGGTGGTTCCACCCGCATGCCGGCCGTGACCGAGGTCGTCAAGGAGCTCACCGGCGGCCGCGAGCCCAACAAGGGCGTCAACCCGGACGAGGTCGTCGCCATCGGCGCCGCCCTGCAGGCCGGTGTCCTCAAGGGCGAGCGCAAGGACGTCCTGCTCATCGACGTCACCCCGCTGTCCCTGGGCATCGAGACCAAGGGCGGGATCATGACCAAGCTCATCGAGCGCAACACGGCGATCCCGACCAAGCGCTCGGAGGTCTTCACCACGGCCGACGACAACCAGCCGTCGGTGCTCATCCAGGTCTTCCAGGGCGAGCGCGAGCTGGCTCGCGACAACAAGCCGCTGGGCACCTTCGAGCTCACCGGCATCGCGCCGGCCCCGCGCGGCGTGCCGCAGGTCGAGGTCACCTTCGACATCGACGCCAACGGCATCGTGCACGTGTCCGCCAAGGACCGCGGCACCGGCAAGGAGCAGTCGATGACCATCTCCGGCGGCAGCGCGCTGTCGAAGGAGGACATCGAGCGGATGGTCAAGGACGCCGAGGCGCACGCCAACGAGGACAAGCAGCGCCGCGAGGAGGCCGAGGCCCGCAACCAGGCCGAGGCGCTCGTCTACCAGACCGAGAAGTTCGTCGCGGACAACTCCGACAAGCTCCCGGCCGAGGGCAAGGAGGAGGTCGAGAAGGCCGTCGCCGAGCTCAAGAGCGCGCTCAACGGCACCGACGCCGCCGAGATCAAGGCCAAGTCGGACGCCGTCGCCCAGGCCAGCCAGAAGCTGGGCGCCGCGATGTACGCCGCGCAGTCCGAGGGCGCCGCGGCCGGTGACGCCGGTGACGCCGGCGCCTCCGGCGGCCCCGGCTCCACCAAGTCCTCCGACGAGGACGTCGTGGACGCCGAGGTCGTCGACGACGAGAAGGACAAGTGATGTCGGAGGAGTTCGCCGAACCCACCGTGGTCCGCGACCGGCGCCGGATCGACCCCGAGACGGGGGCGGTCCGCGCCGAGCCCGGCGAGCCCGCCGAGCAGGGCGACCAGCAGGCCCAGCAGCAGTCCCAGCAGCAGGCCCCGACGGTCGGCGGCCCGGACGACGGCGCCGCCGACGCGGCGCTGGAGGCCGCGCAGGCGCAGGCCGCCGAGCGCCTGGAGGAGCTGCAGCGGCTGAACGCCGAGTACGTGAACTACCGCAAGCGCGTCGACCGGGACCGGGACGTGGCCAGGAACACGGCGCTGGCCAGCGTCGCCGAGGCGCTGCTGCCCGTCCTGGACGACGTGCACCTGGCCCGCCAGCACGGCGACCTGACCGGCCCGTTCGTGGCGATCGCCGACAAGCTGGAGGCCACGCTCACCCGCTTCGGCCTGGTCCGCTACGGCGAGAACGGCGAGCCGTTCGACCCGGCGGTCCACGAGGCGCTGATGCACAGCCACTCCGACGAGCACGAGGTCGCCACGTGCGTCCAGGTGCTGCAGCCGGGGTACCGCTTCGGCGAGCGGATCCTGCGCCCGGCCCGCGTCGCGGTCGCCGACCCGCAGGGATGAACGACTCCGAGGACAGCACGAGAGCGAAGGGGGGTGGGCGCCGGTGAGCATGCAGGACTGGGCGGAGAAGGACTTCTACGCCATCCTCGGCGTCTCCCACGACGCCGACGCCGCGGAGGTCAAGAAGGCGTACCGCAAGAAGGCCCGCACCCTGCACCCGGACGCCAACCCGGGTGACGCGGCCGCCGAGCAGCGCTTCAAGGAGGTCGGCGAGGCCTACGCGGTCCTGTCCGACCCCGAGCAGCGCCGCCAGTACGACGGCGTCCGCGCCATGGTCGGCGGCGGCGCCCGGTTCTCCTCCGGGGGAGCCGGGGGCCCCGCCGGCGGTGCGGGTTTCGAGGACCTGCTCGGCGGGCTCTTCGGCCAGGCCGGCCGCGCGCCCGGCGGGGTGCGCTTCGGCACCCCCGGCGGGCCCGGTGCCGGTGCCGGTGGTTTCGAGGACCTGCTCGGCGGGCTCTTCGGCCAGGCCGGTGCCGGTGCCGGTGGTTTCGGCGGCGGCCCGGCCCAGGCGCCGCCGCGCGGCCAGGACATCGAGGCGTCCGCGCGGGTGTCCTTCCGCGACGCCCTCGACGGCAAGGCGGTCGCGCTGCGCGTGCCCGACCCGCGCGGCGGGCCGGCCCGCACGGTCAACGCGCGGCTGCCGCAGGGCGTGCGCGACGGCCAGAAGGTCCGCCTGCGCGGCAAGGGCGTGCAGGGACCGGGCGGCAGCGCCGGGGACCTGCTGGTCACCGTGCACGTCGAACCGCACCCGGTGTTCCGCCGGGAGGGCGACGACCTGCGGATGACGCTGCCGGTGTCCTTCGACGAGGCCGTCCTCGGCGCCACCGTGGACGTGCCGACGCTGGACGGCTCGACGGTCCGGGTGAAGGTCCCCGCGGGGACCCCGTCCGGGCGCTCGCTGCGGCTGAAGGGCCGCGGCGTCAAGCGCTCGCGCGCCGACGACGAGCGCGGCGACCTGCTGGTGACCGTGGAGGTCGTGGTGCCGCAGCGCGTCGACGGCGCGGTGCGCGAGGCCGTGGAGGCCTTCGCGAAGGCGACCGCCGGCGAGGACCCGCGCGCGGGCCTGGCCGAGCGCGCCCGCAGCTGAGACCCCCGCCGCGGTGGCCGTGCCCGTCCCCGGGCACGGCCACCGCGCGGTGCGGGCAGGAGGACGAGAGGGAGGGGTGGGAGGTGTACGACGACGACAGCGCGGTGTTCGTGATCTCGGTCGCCGCGGAGCTGGCGGGGATGCACCCGCAGACGCTGCGGCAGTACGACCGCCTCGGCCTCGTCTCGCCCAGCCGGGCGCGCGGGCGCGGGCGCCGCTACTCCGCGCGCGACATCGCGCAGCTGCGCGAGGTGCAGCGGCTGTCCCAGGAGGACGGCGTGAACCTCGCGGGCATCAAGCGCATCCTCGAGCTGGAGAACCAGGTGCTGGCGCTCGGCAAGCGCGTGGAGGCGCTGGAGTCCGAGATCGCCCTGGTGCGCCAGCAGGCGCGGCGCATCTTCGCGGCCGGGATGGCCGGCGACATCGTCGCCACGCCCCTGGGGCGGCGGCCGGAGTCGCAGCGCTCGACGGCGCTGGTCGTCTGGCGACCCGAGCACCAGCGCTCCCACCAGCGCTGAAGCGCAGCGGGCACGATGGGCACGTGAGCAGCGACCCCGCGACCACCGTCCTCGCCGTCGGTTCCTACACCTCCGCCACGGGCGGGCGCGGTGCGGGCGTGACGCTGCTGGAGCGCGACCCGGGCACCGGCCGCCTCGGCGGCGTCGTCTCCGTCGACGAGTGCCCCTCGCCCTCCTTCCTGGCCGCCGGCCCGGGCGGCGTGCTGCACGCCGCCCACGAGCTCGACGAGGGCCTGGTCTCCTCGCGCCGCTTCGAGGGCGGGCGCTGGGAGGTGCTCGCGCAGGTGCCCAGCGGCGGCGCCGCGCCCTGCCACCTGTCCGTGGCGCCGTCGGGCGCGCTGCTCGTCGCCGCCAACTACGGCGGCGGCGCGGGTGTGCTGGGCCTGGCGCACGGCGCGGTCACCGGCCCGGAGCAGGTGCTGCGCGCGCAGGGCTGCGGCCCGGAGGCGGAGCGGCAGGAGGCCTCCCACCCGCACTCGACCCTCTTCCTGGACGAGCGGCACGTCGTGGTCTGCGACCTGGGCACCGACGAGCTGCGCGTGCACGCGCTGGAGGGTGCGCGGCTGTCCGCCGAGCCCGTCCAGGTGCTCGCCCTGGCGCCGGGCACCGGCCCGCGCCACGCCCGGCTGCACGGCGGCCGGCTGCACGTGACCGGTGAGCTCGCCGCCACGCTCACCAGCCTCGCCGTCGACGACGGCCGGCTGTCCGACCCGGTCGTGCACCCCGCCCTGGCCGTGCCCGTCGAGCAGCGCACGTACCCCTCCGAGGTCGCGGTGGCGCCCTGGGGCCTGGTCGTGGCCAACCGCCGCGCGGAGGTCCTCACGCTGCACGAGGTCGTCGACGGCACCGCGCGCCCGGTGCGCGACGTCGCGATCGGCGCGCTCAACCCCCGCCACGTCGCCGTGCTGGGCCCCCACGTGTACGTCGCGGCCCAGGACTCCGACCTCGTCGTCCACCTCGCCCTCGACGACGACCTCGTCGTCGTCGACCGCTCCACCGCCGCGGTGGGCTCCCCGACGTGCGTGGTGCCCTTCCCGCTCTGACCGGCGCGCGGGCGGGGCGTGTGGGAGCGGTCCGCGCGGGGCAGGGGACTCCCATGACGAACCCACGCCACGACGGGCTGCGCTCGGTGGCCGACCAGTCCGAGGAGGAGCGCGGCGGCCCGGGCAGCATCCTGTCCCGGCAGAGCCGCGACCACGCCGAGCTCGACGCGCTGATGCGCTCCTACGACGCGGCGGGCAGCCCCGCCGAGCGCGGGCGGATCGTCGCGCAGGTCGGTGAGCGCGCCCTGCGGCACGCCTTCGCCGAGGAGACGGTCCTCTTCCCCGCCTACCGCAAGTTCCTCGCCGGGGACGACGACGAGCTGACCCGGCACATCGAGGGCGACCACCAGAGCGTCAACGACGCGCTGGAGCAGCTGCAGCGCGCCGACCCCTCCTCCGCGGACTACGACGCGACGGTGCGCCACGCCTTCGAGGTGATCCGCCACGACGCGCACGACGAGGAGGACGACCTGCTGCCTCGGCTGCAGCAGGCCGTCGGCGTCGAGCAGCTGCGGGCGATCGGGGCGGCCTGGGAGGTGCAGCGCCGCACCTCGCCGACGCGCCCGCACCCGAGGATCCCGCGCGAACCCCCGGGCAACGTGCTCGCCGGGATCCCGCTGGCCGTCTCCGACCGCGTCAAGGACGCCGTCGACCACGCGCTGCCCGTCGGCACCGGCCGCCGGCGCGCGGCCCCCGCGGTCCTGCTGGCCACCGCGGTCGTCCTGCTCGTTCGCCTGCGCCGCGGGAGCCGAGGTGCTGGGATGAGGTGAGGACGAGGCGAGGGGGAGCCGTGGGGGGCGACGCGCGAGCAGGGGTGCGGGCGGGCGCGGGAGCGGCCGCCGCGCTGGCCGTGCTGCTGGTGGGGGCGGCGGCCCCGGCGGGGGCGCAGCAGGTGGGCGCGCGCGAGGAGGCGCCGTCCGGTCCGGTGCTCGCCTTCGCCGGCCACGACGGCGCCGACGGCGAACCGGGGCTGTTCGGCCTGGACACCGGCACCGGCCGGCAGTGGCGGATCGCCGAGGGTTCCGCGCACGACGTGCACTTCTCGCCGGACGGCACGCGCATCGCGTGGATCGGCCACGGCGACGACGACCTGGGCAGCGTGCAGGTCGCCGCCGCCGACGGCAGCGGGCGGCAGCGGCTGGACGCCCCCGGCGACTCCCGCTCGCTGACGTGGGCGCCGGACGGTGCGCTCAGCTGGTTCCACCGCTCCGCCTGGTCGCCGACGGACTGCACCGACCCCGACCGCCTCACCCGCGTGGAGCTCGTGCACCGCACCGCCGACGGCGCGCAGCGCGCGCTGGGCACGGCCGCCGCGACCGCCGCGCAGCTGCGCGCGTCCCCGGACGGGCGCACGCTCGCGTGGGTGGAGAGCGGTCCCGACGTCTGCGCCGCGGCGCCGACGCAGCTCGTCGTCGCGGACGTCGCCACCGGCGCCCAGGTCGTCGTCGCGGGCGCGGAGGACGCCGCGGACGCCTCCTTCTCCCCGGACTCGGCGAGGCTGGCGCTGACCCACCGCGACGGCGACGTCGTGCTCGTCGACGTCGCCGCGGGCACGGCACACCGGGTGCGCACGGACGGCGTCCTGGAGCGGCGCGCCCGGTTCACCGGGACCGCGGAGCTGGTGCTCGCGCGCACCACCGGCACCTCCCGGCAGCTGAGCCTGGTCGGCCTGGACGGCGGCGTGCACCGCGACCTCGGCACCGCACCGGAGTTCGTCGACGACCTCGTCGTCGCCCCGGACGGTGCGCTGGTCGTCGCGGGCCGCAGCGCCGGCGCCGGTGCCGGCTCGCTGCTGCGCCACCCGCTCGACGGCGCCCCCGCGACGCTCCTGGGCGAGGACGCCCGGGCGGTGGAGCCCGAGCTCGCCGTGGCCCCGTGGTCCTCCCCGGCCCCGGTGCTGGAGCGGCGCGCGCGCTCACCGCGCTGAAACCCGCTGGACCGCCGGGAGCGGCCGGTCCAGGCTGGGTCGGTGCACGAGGAGCAGGGCCAGGTACCGGGCCAGGTACCGGGCGAGGCGCCGGACGAGGAGGTCCTGACCGGTGGCGGCGTGAACCGGGTGGTGCGCCGCGGGGACCGCGTCCTGCGCCCCGTCGGGGCGTGGACGCCGCGCGTGCACGAGCTGCTGCGCCGGCTGGAGCGGGAGGGTTTCCGCGCCGCCCCCCGCGTGCACGGCACCGCCGGCGGCCTGGAGGAGCTGGACTTCCTGCCCGGGCGGGTGTCGAACTACCCGGTGACCGACGCGGCCGCCTCGGAGGCGGCGCTGCGCTCGGCGGCGGCGCTGCTGCGCGAGTACCACGACGTCACCGCGCGGTTCGCGCGGGAGCTGCCGCGCGAGGGCTGGGTGCTGCCCGTGGAGGAACCCGTCGAGGTCGTCTGCCACGGGGACTTCGCCCCGCACAACTGCGTCCTCGACGGCGAGCGGGTCGTCGGCCTCATCGACTTCGACACCGCCCGGCCGGGTGCCCGGCTGCTCGACGTGGCGGCCGGGGCCTACCGCTGGGTGCCGCTGTCGTCGCCGGAGGCCGACGGCGTGCGCGGGGACGTGGCCGAGCACGCCCGCAGGCTGGCGGTGTTCTGCGACGTCTACGGCCTCGGCGAGCGCGAGCGCGCCGGGCTGCTGGACGCGGTGATCGCCTCCCTGGAGGGGCTGGTGCGGTTCATGCACGAGCAGGCCGCGGCGGGCAGCGCGGCGTTCGCCGGGCACGTCGCGGCCGGCCACGACCGCCTCTACCGCTCCGACGCCGAGCACGTGGCCCGCCACCGCGAGCTGTTCGAGGCGGCGCTCGGCACCGGCGGGCGGTAGGCGGGAGCGGCGGGCGGGGTGACCCG
This sequence comes from Kineococcus aridisoli, assembly GCF_050871885.1. NCBI lineage: Bacteria > Bacillati > Actinomycetota > Actinomycetes > Kineosporiales > Kineosporiaceae > Kineococcus > Kineococcus aridisoli. Next base: position 15,475 of record NZ_JBJLSF010000044.1, read on the forward strand.
TCGCGGCGGCGCGCGTCACGTCCCGGGCGGCTGCGTCGTCTGAGGGGGATGCAGAGCACTGGACGCACCGCCGTCGCCGGGGGCACCGGGACCGCGGGCCGGCACGTCGTCGACCTCCTGCGCGAGCGGGGCCACGACGTGGTCGTGCTCGCCCGCGCCACCGGGGTCGACCTGCTCACCGGCGTCGGCCTGGACGCCGCGCTCGCCGGGGTGGGGACCGTCGTCGACGTCACCTCCACCACGGCCACCTCCTCGGCGGGTTCGGTCCGCTTCTTCCGCCCCGCCACGGAGCACCTGCTCGCCGCGGCGGCGCGGGCGGGGGTGCGGCACCACCTGGTGCTCTCGGTCGTCGGCACCGACCGCGCGCCGTTCGGCCACTACGCCGGCAAGCTCGTGCAGGAGGCCCTGGTCGCGCAGGGGCCGGTGCCCTGGACGGTGCTGCGGGCCACCCAGTTCCACGAGTTCGCGGCGCAGTTCCTCGAGCGGTCCGCGGTGGGGCCGCTGGCCGTGGTCCCGCGGGCGCGGTGCGAGCCGGTCGCCGCGCGGGAGGTCGCCGAACGCATCGCCTCGCTCGTGGCGGCGGGTCCGGCCGGGCGCGTGGCCGACCTGGCGGGGCCGCGGGAGGAGCGGCTGGCCGACCTCGCGCGGGCGTGGGCGGCGGCGGCGGGCCGGCGGGGTGCGGTGCTGGAGGTGCCCCTGCCGGGCGCCTTCGGCGCGGCGGCGCGCGACGGCTCGCTGCTGGGCGGGCCGGGTGCCGACCGCGGGCGGCTGACCTTCGAGCGGTGGCTGGCGCAGCGGGGGCGGGCACCGGCAGCATCCGCGGGGTGAGCGAGGGCGCGGGCGAGGGCGCGGACGAGGGCGCGGACGAGGGCGCGGGCGGGGTCGCCGGTGAGCGGCGCCACCTGCTCGACGTGGCGTTCCGGCTGCTGGGCACGTCGGCCGACGCCGAGGACGCCGTCCAGGAGACCTACGCCCGCTGGTACGCGCTCGCCGAGGAGGAGCGGGCGGCGGTGCTCAACCCCCAGGCGTGGTTGACGCGGGTGGTGGGCCGCGTCTGCCTGGACGTCCTGGGGTCGGCGCGCGTGCGCCGGGAGCGCTGCGTCGGGCAGTGGCTGCCGGAGCCGGTGCCCGGGGCGGGGTGGCAGGGGCCGCCCGACCCGGCCGAGCGCATCACCGTGGACGAGTCGGTGCGGATGGCGCTGCTGGTGGCGCTGGACGCGCTGACCCCGGCCCAGCGGGTGGCCTTCGTGCTGCACGAGGTGTTCGCGCTGCCGTTCGAGGACGTCGCCGAGGTCGTCGGCCGCACTCCGCAGGCCTGCCGCAAGCTCGCCTCGACGGCCCGGCGCGACATCCGGGAGGGCCGCCGCCGGGCCGCCGCCGACGAGGACCACCGGGAGGTCGTGCGGGCGTTCCTGCGCGCCTGCGCGGCCGGTGACCTGCAGGCGCTGGTGCTCCTGCTCGACCCGGGGGTCAGCGCGCGCACCGACGGCGGCGGCCGGGTGCGCGCCGCGCCGAACGCCGTCGTCGGTGCCGAGCGGGTGGCCCGCTACCTGCTCGGCGCCCTGGCGAAGTGGTCGCACGTCGAACTCGTCGACGCCGAGGTCGGCGGGCTGCCGGGAGTGGTGCTCCGCGAGGCGGGGGCGGTCACCGGTGTCGCGGGCTTCGACGTCCGCGACGGGCGGGTGAGCGCCGTCTGGCTGGTGCGGGCCCCGGGCAAGCTGCGCCTGTGGGGTGGCGCCGGTCCGGGGCCGGGGTCCAGCGCCGCGGCCCGGGGAGGCCGGTGACAGGATGCGCGCAGGACCGGCGCGAGGAGGCGTGCGAAGTGCAGTCACAGCGGGACCTGCTGCTCGGGGTCGACATCGGCACCGGCAGCAGCAAGGGCGTGCTCGCCACCCTGGACGGCAGGGTGCTGGCCCGCGCCTCGCGCCGCCACCGCACCGACCACCCCCGCCCCGGCTACGTCGAGCACGACGCCGACGCGGTGTGGTGGGCCGACTTCTGCGCCATCGCGCGCGAGCTGACCGCCCGCGCGGGCGATCCCGCCGACCCGGCCGCGGGACGGGTCGCCGCCGTCTGCGCCAGCGGCATCGGGCCGACCGTGCTGCTGGCCGACGGGAGCGGCCGGCCGCTGCGCCCGGCCGTGCTGTACGGGGTGGACACCCGTTCCGTGCAGGAGGCCGCCGACCTGGAGGAGCGCTACGGCACCGAGGACCTGCTGCGCCGCTGCGGTTCGCGGATGTCCACCCAGGCCGCCGGCGGCAAGCTGGAGTGGCTGCGCCGCCACGAGCCGGAGGTCTTCGCCCGCGCCCGCTACTTCTTCATGTCGAACTCGTACCTGGCCTTCCGGCTGACCGGCGAGTACGTGCTGGACCGGCTCTCCGCGAGCCAGTCGACCCCGCTGTACGACCGGCACGAGGCCGCCTGGATCGCCGAGCGCTGCGAGCAGGTCGCCCCCGGGCTGCCGATGCCCCGCCTGGTCTGGCCCTCCGAGCGCGTGGGCGCGGTGACCGCGGACGCCGCGGCGGCCACCGGCATCCCGGCCGGCACCCCCGTGGCCGCCGGCACCTGCGACGCGTGGGCGGAGGCCGAGAGCGTCGACGTCGGCCGCCCCGGCGACCTCATGGTCATGTACGGCTCGACGACGTTCTTCATCGCCGTCACCGACGGTCCGCGCTGCCACCCCTCGCTGTGGGGGACGGCGGGCAACCGCCCGGGGCAGAGCACGCTGGCGGCGGGCATGGCCAGCTCCGGCAGCGCCGTGGAGTGGTGGCGGGAGACGATCGGCTCCCCGGAGGTCGGTGCCCTGGTCGGCGAGGCCGCGGCCGCGCCGCCCGGCGCGAACGGGCTGGTGGCGCTGCCCTACTTCGCCGGTGAGCGCACCCCCTTCGCCGACGCCGACGCCCGCGGCGCCCTGCTCGGCCTGACGCTGCGCACCACCCGCGGGGAGGTGGACCGCGCCCTGCTGGAGGCGACGGCCTTCGGCGTGCGGCACAACCTCGACGAGATGCGCGCGGCGGGGGTGGACATCCGCCGCGTCGTCGCCGTCGGCGGCGGCACGGGCTCGGCGCTGTGGCCGCAGATCGTCACCGACGTCACCGGCCTGCCGCAGGAGCTGCCCGCCGAGCGCATCGGCGCCTCGCTGGGGGACGCGAAGTTCGCCGCCGTCGCCCTCGGCGCGGTGGACGTGGACGCGACGTGGAACCGGGTGGAGTCGGTCACCGAACCCGGTGCGGAGGCCGCCGGGGTGTACGGGGAGCTGTACCCGGCCTACCGCCGCCTGCACGAGGCGACGGCGGAGCTGCAGCACGTGCTGTCGGCGCTGGAGCGGCGCACCCGCACCTGAGGCCGCCCCCGGACCGGGCGGGTGCCGGCCCTGCGCTGGCGGGCCCGGGGGACCGGGGGCACAGTGGGCCCCATGCGCGCCATGGTGTACCGCGGTCCGTACCGGATCCGCACCGAGGAGAAGGACGTCCCGCGGATCGAGCACCCCAACGATGCGATCGTCCGAGTGACCCTCGCGGCGATCTGCGGCTCGGACCTGCACCTGTACCACGGGCTCATGCCGGACACCCGGGTCGGCACCACGTTCGGGCACGAGTTCATCGGCGTCGTCGACAGCGTGGGCCCGTCGGTGCGCAACCTGGAGCCGGGCGACCGGGTCATGGTGCCCTTCAACATCTCCTGCGGCTCCTGCTTCTACTGCGCGCGCGGGATGCTCGCCAACTGCCACAACGTCAACCCCAACGCCACCGCGGTCGGCGCGATCTACGGCTACTCGCACACCGCCGGCGGCTACGACGGCGGCCAGGCCGAGTACGTGCGGGTGCCCTTCGCCGACGTCGGCCCCGTGGTGATCCCCGAGTGGATGCACGACGAGGACGCGGTGCTGCTCACCGACGCCACGGCGACGGGCTACTTCGGCGCCCAGCTCGGCGAGATCCGCCAGGGCGACGTCGTCGTGGTCTTCGGCGCCGGCCCGGTCGGGCTCGTCGCCGCGGCCTCGGCCTGGCTCATGGGCGCGGGCCGGGTGATCGTCGTGGACCACCTGGACTACCGGCTGGAGAAGGCGCGGGAGTTCGCGCACGCGGAGACGGTGAACTTCGCCGAGCACGACGACGTCGTCGTGCACCTGAAGCGGATCACCGACCACCTGGGTGCCGACGTGGCCATCGACTGCGTGGGCGCGGAGGCGGACGGGAACTTCACGCAGCACGTCGCGGGGGCCAAGCTGAAGCTGCAGGGCGGTTCGCCGGTGGCGCTGAACTGGGCCATCGACGCGGTCCGCAAGGGCGCGACGATCTCGGTGATGGGCGCCTACGGCCCCGTCCCCAACGCCGTGAAGTTCGGCGACGCCATGAACAAGGGCCTGACGCTGCGGATGAACCAGTGCCCCGTGAAGCGGCAGTGGCCGCGGCTGTTCGAGCACATCCGCAACGGCTACCTGCGCCCGCGCGACATGGTGACCCACCGCATCCCGCTGGAGCACGTCGCCGAGGGGTACCACATCTTCTCCTCGAAGCTCGACGGGTGCATCAAGCCGCTGATCGTCCCCACCGCCGCCTGAACCACCGCTGAGGAGCCCGCCATGGCGTACTGGCCGCAGAAGCCGCCGCTGCCCGAGACTCCCGAGCAGCTGCGCGCGCGCATCCCCGGCTGGGGGGTGGACCTGGACCCGGCGGACCGCCCCTCCGTCCCGCAGGAGGTGTTCGACCCGGGCGCCTACGGCGCGCGCTGGGAGTTCCCGGACCGCCAGCCGGAGCGGTACGGCCCGCGCGAGCGCTCGATCGAGCACGCGTTCCTGCCGCCGGTGTTCGGCACCAGCGCTCCGCTGCACGGCGTCTCGGGCCGCATCCGGCGCTTCGCCTACGACCGCTTCAGCGAGGGGCGCAACGCGCACTGGCTGCTGCTCATCGCCGCCGACCGCGTCGACACCTTCGAGGGCCTGGTCGGCGCCGCCGTGCGCGGGCGTCCCGACGACCCGGTCACCGAGACCGGGGTCCTCGCCGAGCCCCGCTCCCACCCGATCGCCTCGCGGGCAGGGCGCGTCGACACCCACCACCAGGTGCTCGACCCCGTGCTCGTCGGCGGCCCGTGGGTGCTGGCCGGGGCCGGGGTGCTGGCCGCCGCCGTCGCGGCGGGCCGGGCGCTCAGCCGGCGGGGCTGACCCGGCCCGCCGCGGCGGGCGCGCGGGGCGGTTCAGGCCACGGCGAACCCGCCGTCCAGGCGCAGGTCCACGCCGTTGACCATCGCGGCCGCGTCGGAGGCGAGGTAGACGACGGCGCTGCCGACCTCGGCCGGTTCGACGAAGCGGCCCAGCGGGATGCGGGCGAGCATGGGCGCGCCCTTGGCCTCCTCGCCCCACACCCGCTGCCCCATCTCCGTCATGACGACCGTGGGGCTGACCGAGTTGGCCCGCACCCCCGACGGGCCCAGCTCCAGCGCGAGGACCTTCGTGGCCATGATGAGCGCCGCCTTGCTGGAGGAGTAGGCGTAGTGCTCGGCCAGCGCCAGCGTCCCGGCCAGCGAGGAGACGTTGACGATGCTGCCGCGGCCGGCGGCGGCCATGGCCTCGCCGACGCGGGCGCCCAGCAGCGCCGGGGCGCGCAGGTTGACCGCCATCGTCAGGTCCCAGGTGTCCGCGTCGACGTCGACGACGCGCTGCGGGTGGGAGATGCCGGCGTTGTTGACGAGCACGTCCAGGCCGTCGAAGGCGGCCAGGGCCTCGGTGGCCAGGCGCTCGACCTCCCCGGCGCGGGTGAGGTCGGCGGGGACGACCGCCACCCGCACGCCGTGCTCGCGGCGCACGTCCTCGGCGAGCGCGCGCAGCGGCTGCGGCGAGCGGGCGCTGAGCACCAGGTCGGCGCCGGCGGCGGCCAGGGCGCGGGCGACGTCGGTGCCCAGCCCCTGCGAGGCGCCGGTCACCAGGGCCCGGCGGCCGGTGAGGGAGAACGCCCCGGCGGGAGCGCTGGGCGGGGTGCTCGGCGGGGTGGTCGGTGGGGTGCTCACGCGGTTCCCTCCAGGGCCGCGAGCAGCTGCGCGGCCGTCGCGGGGTCGGTGACGAGGTGGGTGAAGCAGCCGCCCCGGGCGCCGGCGAGGACGCTGGGGACCTTGACGGCGCCGTAGGCGACGGCGATGCGGTGCGGCACGGTGCGCAGCACCTCCAGCGGGACGGCGATGAGGCGGTCGGCGCCCTCGTAGGACACCTCCCGCCCCTGCGCGTCGTAGAAGCGGGAGGCGACGTCGCCGACCGCGTCGCGCAGCGGCGCCTCCCCGGTGGGGACGAACCCGGGGATGGACTCGCGCTGCAGCGGCGGGGCGCCCACCCCCATGAGGGCGGCGCGCGCGGTCTCCCACAGCGTGGTGAACCGCTTGAACTCCGGGTCGGCGACGAGGCTGCGGCGCAGCTGCCGGCCCGGGAAGGCGGGGGCGTAGAGGAAGCGCGGCACCCCGCCGAGCCCCTCGGCGATGCGCCGGGTGATCTCGTTGGTCTGGTACCAGGCCTCGGGCTCGTCCTGGCCGCCGACCATGGGGGCGACGACGACCCCCGGCAGCGGCGGCAGCTCGCGCTGGGCGATCTCGTAGACGGTGCGCCCGGAGGAGACCAGCAGGACGTCGCCGGCCGCCAGCCCCAGCGAGGTCAGCACCTCGGCGAGCACGGGGGAGACGGCCTCCGGCACGTGGGCGGGCGAGGTCGGCGCCGAGAGCCGGACCTGCTGCAGCCCCAGCGCGGCGGCCAGCCGGTCGCCGAGGTCCCCGGGGTCCTCCTGCGGCAGCGGCAGCACCTCGATGCGCACGAGCCCGCGCTCGCGGGCCTCGCGCAGCAAGCGGCTCACCGTGGCGCGCGACGTCCCCAGCCGGTCCGCGATCTCGGCCTGCGTGGCGTCCTGCAGGTAGTAGAGCGTCGCGGCGGTGTGCGCCAGCGCCAGCGGGAACCGTCCGTTCCCGTTCGGCACGTGGTCTCCCTCCTGGTCCGCCTCACGGTAGCGACCCGTGCGGTCCGGCGGTGGCCGAACCGTTGCACAAGTGTGCTGGACAAGTGTGCCGGACGGGCCCTAGCGTTCCGGTCACCGAACGACGACACTGCGAAGGAGCAGTCATGGCGAGCACGATGAAGGCCGTCGTGGTGCACGGCCCCGAGGACTACCGCCTGGAGGAGGTCCCGGTCCCCGTCGCCGGTCCCGGCCAGGCGCTGCTGAAGGTCGAGGCCGTGGGCATCTGCGCCAGCGACCTGAAGTGCTACCACGGCGCGGCGAAGTTCTGGGGCGACGAGAACCGCCCCGCCTGGGCGGAGACCATGACCAGCCCGGGCCACGAGTTCACCGGCCGCGTCGTCGCCATCGACGCCGAGGCCTCGGCGCGCTGGGGCGTGGTCGAGGGCGACCGGGTGGTGGCCGAGCAGATCGTCCCGTGCTGGAAGTGCCGCTACTGCGCCCGCGGCGACTACCACATGTGCCAGCCGCACGACATGTTCGGCTTCAAGCGGCGCACCCCCGGCGCGATGGCCGAGTACGTGCTGCTGCCCGCGGAAGCCCTGGTGCACAAGGCGCCCGGCGACCTGCCGCCCGCGCACGTCGCCTACGCCGAACCCCTCTCCTGCGCGCTGCACGCGGTCGAGCGCGCGGACATCCGCTTCGACGACACCGTCGTCGTGGCCGGCTGCGGTCCCATCGGCCTGGGGATGATCGCCGGTGCGGCCGCGAAGTTCCCCCAGCGGATCATCGCCCTCGACGCGCTCCCGCAGAAGCTGGAGCTGGCGCGCAAGTGCGGCGCCGACGTCACCATGAACATCACCGAGGTCGACGTCGTCCAGGCCGTCAAGGACCTCACCGACGGCTACGGCGCCGACGTCTACATCGAGGGCACCGGTCACCCCTCCGCCGTGCCGCAGGGCCTGAACCTGCTGCGCAAGCTGGGCACCTTCGTGGAGTACAGCGTCTTCAAGGACCCGGTCACCGTCGACTGGAGCATCATCAGCGACGACAAGGAGCTCAACGTCCTCGGCGCCCACCTGGGTCAGAACACCTGGCCCGCGGCGCTGCGCCTCATCGAGTCCGGCCGGCTGCCGATGGACGAGATCTGCTCGCACCAGCTGCCGCTGGAGGAGTTCCAGAAGGGCCTGAACCTCGTCGCGGACTCCGCCAACTCCGTCAAGGTGTCCCTCATCCCCTGACCCACCCGTCCACGCAACGCAACGGAGCGCAGCATGAACCCCCCCAGCAGCAAGCTGACCCGCCGTTCCCTGCTCGCCGCGATGGGTGGTGCCGCCGCCGTCCCGATGCTCACCGGGTGCGGCGTGGGCACCGGTGGCGACGCCGGCGCCGGTGTCGAGAACGGCGCCTCGCAGGTCACCGGCTCCTTCGACTGGAAGAAGCTCTCCGGCGAGAGCATCAAGATCCTGCAGACCCCGCACCCCTACCAGCAGGCGTTCCAGCCGCTGCTGAAGGAGTTCACCGACCTCACCGGAATCCAGGTGCAGGCCGACCTCGTCGCCGAGGCCGACTACTTCACCAAGCTGAACACCGAGCTCGCCGGCAAGACGGGCGCGCACGACGTCTTCATGACGGGCGCCTACTTCATCTGGCAGTACGGCCCGCCCGGCTGGATGGAGGACCTGACGCCCTGGATCGAGAACTCCTCGGCCACCAACGACGAGTACGACTTCGAGGACATCTACGAGGGCCTGCGCACCTCCACGCGCTGGGACTTCGAGAAGGGCAGCGCGCTGGGCACCGGCGGGCAGTGGGCGATCCCGTGGGGCTTCGAGACCAACGTCGTCGCCTACAACAAGAAGGAGTTCGACAGCCGCGGCATCGCGCTGCCGGAGACCTTCGACGACTTCATCCAGCTCGCCGTCGACCTCACCGACCGCTCGCAGAACCGCTACGGCGTCGCCTTCCGCGGCTCCAAGTCGTGGGCGACCATCCACCCGGGCTTCATGACGCAGTTCACCCGCGAGGGCGGCAAGGACTACACCACCGACGGCGACCAGTACACCGCGGCGATGAACTCCGACGTCGCGGTCGACTTCACGAAGAAGTGGGTCGACCTGGCCAGGAACGCCGGCCCGACCTCGTGGACGACCTACGACTACCCCCAGTGCACCGGCGACCTCGGCAACGGCAACGCGATGATGGTCTACGACGCCGACAGCGCCACCTACCCCAAGCAGAAGGCCGGCGCCAGCGCCCAGGCCGGCAACCTGGCCTGGTACCCCGGCCCGGCCGGCCCGGACGGCAGCTACGCCACCAACCTGTGGACGTGGTCGCTGGCCATGAACGCCGCCTCGAAGAAGAAGCAGGCCGCCTGGCTGTTCATGCAGTGGGCGACCGGCAAGGAGGCCATGACCAAGGCCACCGCCTCGACCTTCGCCGACCCCACCCGCGCCTCCGTCTTCGACGGCGCCTTCAAGCAGACGCTGGGCGAGTTCCCCGGCTACCTGGAGACCTTCGAGAAGGTCATCGACTCCACGAAGATCCAGTTCACCCCGCAGACGAAGTTCTTCGAGACCACCGAGGACTGGGCGGTGGCGCTGCAGGACATCTACTCCGGTGCCGACGCGAAGTCCCGCCTCGACGAGCTCGCCGAGGCCAACACGTCCAAGATCAACGCCTGACCGCGGCGAGGAGGAGGAGACCGTGGCGACCACCGTCGGAGGGCGCACGCCCCCGCAGCAGTCCTCGCCGGGGCGGGCCGGTGCCCAGGGCGTCCCGCGCGTGCCGGCCTGGCGCCGCAAGCTGCGCCCCTACCTGCTGTCGGTGCCCGCCGTCGCGCTCATCATCGGGATCCTGTACGCGTTCTTCTACGGCGTGTACTACACGGTCCTGAACTACGCGGCGACCAACCCGAACCCGTCCTTCGTCGGGTTCGAGAACTACGCCAGCGTCCTCGGGGACGCGCTCTTCTGGCGCAGCGCGGGCGTGACGCTGCTGTACGCGGTGGCCGCCACGGGGATCGAGACGGTGCTCGGGGTGGCGATCGCCCTGCTGCTCAACCGCTCCACCCTCATCGGCAAGACCTTCGAGCGGCTGCTCATCCTGCCGCTGATGATCGCCCCCGTCATCGCGGGCGTCATCTGGAAGCTCATGTTCAACCCGCAGTTCGGCGTCCTCAACCACGTCTTCGGCCTCGGGTCGACCTTCGACTGGCTGAGCAAGGACCGGGCGCTGTGGTCGACGATCCTCGTCGACGTGTGGATCTACACCCCCTTCGTGGCGATCCTCGTCCTGGCCGGCATCCGTTCGCTGCCCAAGGAGCCCTTCGAGGCCTCCGACGTCGACGGCGCGAGCTGGTTCTACATGTTCCGCCGGCTCATGCTGCCGATGATGTGGCCCTACATCCTGGTGGCCGTCATCTTCCGCTTCATGGACTGCCTGAAGGTCTTCGACGCCGTCTTCGTGCTCACCGCCGGCGGGCCGGGCGTGACGACGACCACGCTGCAGATCGGCGCGTTCGAGGACTCGATCACGAACCTCAACTACTCGCGGGGCAGCACCTACATGTTCCTGCTGTGGATCATCGTGTTCATCACCGCGCGCTACCTGGTGAGCGTGCTCGGCAAGGCGCAGCGGCGTGCTGCGGGAGCGGGGGCCTGAGGTGGCACTGGCACGAGAGCTGGCACCCGGCCAGAAGCGCGTCACCGCCGCCTCGGTGGTGGCCGACCTGGCGATCCTCGCGTGGTTCGTCTTCTCCCTCTTCCCGCTGGTGTGGATGGTCCTGCTGGCGCTGAAGAACGACGCCGACCAGACCTCGACGTACTTCCGCTTCAGCCCCACGCTGGCCAACTTCGGGACCGTCCTGTCCCAGCGCGGCCAGGACCTCACCAGCGTCGACTTCGGCCAGGCCATGCTCACCAGCGTCCTCAACTGCGCGGGCGCGGTCCTGGTGTCCCTGGTGGTCGGCATCCCGGCCGCGTACGCGGCCGGCCGCTGGCGGTTCAAGGGGTCCGAGGACCTCATGTTCCAGATGCTGTCCTTCCGCTTCGCCCCCGAGCTCATGGTCATCGTCCCGCTGTTCGTCATCTACAACACGCTCGGCGTCTTCGACACCAAGCTGGGCATGGTGTGGGTGCTGCAGCTGGTGACGATGCCGCTGGTGGTGTGGATCCTGCGCTCGTACTTCCAGGACCTCGCCCCCGAGCTGGAGCAGGCGGCGCTGCTGGACGGCTACACCCGCCGGCGGGCCTTCCTCACCGTGGCGCTGCCGCTGGTGCGCCCCGGCATCGCCGCCGCGGCCCTGCTGGCGTTCATCTTCGCCTGGAACAACTACCTCTTCCCGCTCATCCTCACCGACTCCGCGGCCACGACGGTCACCGTCGCGGTCACCAAGTACCTCGGCGGCGGCGGGCAGGCGTACTACAACCTCACGGCGGCCGCGGCCCTGCTCGGCGCGCTGCCTCCGCTCGTCCTCGCGCTCACGATCCAGCGCTACCTGGTGCGGGGCCTGTCGTTCGGGGCGGTGAAGGCCTGATGGCCACGGTGCGCATCGACCACGTGTCGAAGACCTACGGCAGCGGCTCCTCGGCCGTGCGCGCGCTCGAGGACGTCGACCTGTCGATCGAGGACGGGGAGTTCTTCGTCGTCCTCGGCCCCTCGGGGGCCGGCAAGACGACCATGCTCAAGAGCGTCGCGGGCCTGGTCGAGGTCGAGGCCGGTGACGTGCAGATCGCCGGCACCTCGATGGAGGGGGTGGAGCCCTACCACCGCAACGTCGCCATGGCGTTCGAGAGCTACGCGCTCTACCCGCAGAAGACGGTGTTCGACAACCTCGCCTCCCCGCTGCGCTCGGGGCGCACGGGCCGCTACACCGCCGAGCAGCAGCGCCAGCGGATCGAGGCCGTCACCACCACGCTCGGCATCGACCACCTGCTCAAGAGGTTCCCGAGGGAGCTGTCCAACGGCCAGCGCCAGCGCGTCGCGCTCGGCCGGGTGCTCGTGCGGCCCGCGGACGTCTACCTGCTCGACGAGCCGCTGAGCCACCTGGACGCCAAGCTGCGCGCGGCCATGCGCGCCGAGCTCAAGCAGCTCGGCGAGATGTCGCGGACCACCTCCCTGTACGTGACGCACGACTACCAGGAGGCCCTGGCCCTCGGCGACCGCATCGCCGTGCTGCGCGCCGGGCGCGTCGTGCAGGTCGGCACCCCCGAGCAGATCTGGCGCGAACCCGTCGACACGTTCGTGGCCAAGGCGCTCGGGCAGCCGGAGATCAACCTCTTCGACGTCGAGGCGGCCGGCGGCCGGCTGCGCGGGGCCGGCGGGGCGCTGGAGCTGCCCGCCCCGGCGCACCTGGAGCTGCCCGGCGGCCGGGCCCGGGTCGGGGTGCGCCCGCGCGACCTCGCCCTCGGCGCCCCGGGCGGCGCCGACGCCCTGCACCTGCGGGGCCGGGTGGTCCTGGCCGAGCGGCTGGGCCGGCTCATGGAGTTCAGCGTGCGGGTGGGCGAGCAGGCCGGCGGCGAGGACGTCATCGTCGTCGCCGACTCCGACGCCGGTGCCCGCGAGGGCGAGCTGGTCGACCTGCACCTGCCGCTGACCAACGTCCACGTCTTCGCCGCCGGCCCCGCCGGCGAGGACACCGTCCGCCTCGGAGGAGCCGTCCGATGAGCACCACCACCCTGGGGACGACCGCCAAGAGCCTGGTGCTCGAGGCGCTGCACAAGCGCTACGAGTCCCGCGGGCGCGAGCCGTTCCACGCGGTCAAGGGCATCGACCTGCACATCGAGCCCGGGGAGCTCGTCGCGCTGCTGGGCCCCTCCGGCTGCGGCAAGACGACGACGCTGCGGATGATCGCCGGGCTGGAGACGGTGACCTCCGGCGACATCCGCATCGGGGACCGCTCGATCCCCGACCTGCCCCCCGGCAAGCGCGACATCGGCGTGGGCTTCGAGAGCTACGCGCTCTACCCGCCGCTGGACGTGCGGGGCAACCTCACCTACGGCCTGCGGGCGCGGGGGGTCAAGGACGCCGACGCCCGGGTGCGGGCGATCGCCGAGCGGCTGGAGATGACCGAGCTGCTGGGCCTGCGCCCGGCGGGGCTGTCCAGCGGCCAGAAGCAGCGCGTGGCGCTGGCGCGGGCGCTGGTGCGCAACCCGCCCGTGCTGCTGCTCGACGAACCCCTCTCCCACCTGGACGCCGCGCAGCGCCAGCGGGTGCGCCGCGAGCTGAAGGTCCTGCAGCGCGAGTTCGGCTACACCACGATCGTCATCACCCACGACCAGCTGGAGGCGCTGAGCCTGGCCGACCGGCTCGCGGTGATGGACGCGGGGACCATCCAGCAGTTCGGCACCGCCGACGAGATCTTCGACGACCCCGCCAACCGCTTCGTCGCCGACTTCGTGGGGGAGCCGAAGATCAACCTCGCCGAGGGCGTCGTCGAGCGCACCGGTGCCGTGCGCGTCGGGCGCGACGGCCTGCTGGCCACCTCCTCGCGGGCCCCGGCCGGCACCGCCGTCACGGTCGGGGTGCGCCCGCAGGACGCCCGGGCCGCCGTCGGCGACGAGCCGTCGGTGCCCGGCGAGGTCGTCGTCCACGAGGACCTGCTGGAGTTCGGCCTGGCCACGGTGCGCGTGGAGGGCCTGGACACCACCCTGGTCGTCCAGACCCCCGGGGGCGTGCGCTGGCGGCGCGGGGACGCGGTGCGGCTGGCCGCACCGCCGCAGCGCGTGTACCTGTTCGAACCCGAGGGCGGAGCGCGGCTGCGCTGAGGGTCAGGCGGCGGCGACCGCGGCCGCGGCCACCCGGTCGCGGCCGCCGGTCTTCGCCGCGTAGAGCGCGCCGTCCGCGGCGCCCAGCACCCGGGCGAGGTCGGCGCCGCCGCGGGCGACGGCGGTGCCCACGGAGACGGTGGGGCGCACGCGGCCGCCGGCCACGAGCGGCACCGCCAGCGCCGCGCACGCGGCCCGCAGCGCCTCCCCGCGCGCGGCGACCGACTCCTCGTCGGCGCCGGGCAGCACGAGGGCGAACTCCTCCCCGCCCGTGCGCGCCAGCAGGTCGCCCTCGCGCACGGTGCCCGCCAGCGCCCCGGCGACCTCGACGAGCACCTCGTCGCCGGCCGCGTGGCCGTGGGCGTCGTTGACCCGCTTGAAGTGGTCGACGTCGACGACGAGGACCCCCACCGGCCGCTGCCCGCTCGCGCCCGCCACCAGCGCCTCGGCGGCGGGCACGAAGTGCCGGCGGTTGTGCAGGCCCGTCAGCGGGTCGCGCACCGCCTCCTCGGCCAGCTGCGCGCGCAGCCGCTCCAGGTGCCGGCGCGTCTCGACGAGCTCGGTGATGTCGCGGCCGACGACCACGCGTCCCAGGTCGCGGCCGCGGCGGTCGCGGATCGCGGTGACGTGCACGTCCAGGTGCAGGCCCGGTCCGTGCTCCAGCTCGTAGGCCAGGTGCCCGCCGGGCAGCTCCCCGAGGGCGCGCGCGGTGAGGAACTGCGAGGCGCGCAACCCCACCGGGTCCGCGGGCAGGTCCGGCCGGCGCGCGCGCAGGTAGGCCCGCCCCGGCGGGTTCACGTCGACGACGGTCCCGCCGGCGTCGACGACGACGATGCTGTCCTGCATGTTCTCCAGCACCGCCGCGCGCGCGACGGGCACCACCTGCAGCAGGCCCCGGTGCAGCACGGCCCGGGCGTCGACGAGCGCGGTGACGGTGAAGAACAGCGGGGTGAGGTCCTGGCCGGAGAACAGGTCAGGGCGCCCGATGACCAGGAGGTTGCCGGCGGTGGGGACCAGCCCGCCCAGCACCAGCAGGGCCACCTGCGGGCGCACCGCCGCGGGCCGGCGCCACCACGCCCGCCCCAGGTGCCCGTAGGAGGCGGCGAGCAGCCCGTAGCACCAGGCGGTGTGCACCCAGAACAGCGGTCCCAGGTGGGCCTCGAACCAGGGCGGCCCGTCGAGGGGCACGACCCGGTCGAAGACCAGGTGGTGCCACGGGTCGGTCGCCACCGCCGCCAGCAGGGCCAGCGGCACCACCACGAGGTGGGCGACCTCGACGCGGCCCGGCCGGTGGTGCGGGTCGGCGACGAAGCGGGAGAGCAGGTACATCGCCACGACGGCGCCGAGGACCCCGACGAAGGAGCTCTGCACGAGGACGGCGTGCGCGCTGCGGGGCAGGGCGAAGTTGACCGGGACGCCGACGGCCGACCACAGCGCCAGGCTGGCGAAGGCGGCGGCCAGCGCCGTCGCCGCCGGGGTCGCCGAGCGCCGGCGCCAGGTGAGCACCGCCATGGCGCCGTTGAGCAGGGCGGCGAGCGCGAAGGCGAGCGCGAGCACCTCGTGCACGTCGCCCCCTCCCCTCGTCCCACCGGCTCCCGGCGTCCGAGAGGGTGCATCGACACGCGCGGGGCTGTTCTAGAGGTCCCGGCCTGCCGATGACCCCCGGGTGAGCAGCGCGAGCGAGCGGCCCCGGCCGACCGAGGTGGCGGCGCCCGTCGCCGTGCGCGCCTGCCTGCTCGCCCTCGGCGCCGGCCTCGTGCTGCTCGCGGCGGCGCTGGTGCTCGACCGCGGGCCGCTCTCGCGCGCGTGGTGGGACGAGTGGGGCTACGGGGGCCTGGTGCTGGGCGCCGCGCTGCTGGTGCTGGCCCGCGCGCTGCTGCGGCCCGCCGGGCGGGCCGGGTGGGCGCTGGTGGGGGCGGGCCTGCTGTCCACCAGCGCCGGGAACGCCGTCGCCCTCGTCGCCGACCGCGCGGGCCTGGTGCTGCCCCCGCCGTCCGCGGTGGACGCGCTGTGGCTGGCGGCGTACCCGCTGCAGGCCGCGGGGGTGCTGGCGCTGCTGCTCGGCGGCGCCCGGCGCTTCCGCCGCAGCACCGTCCTGGACGCGCTCGTGGCCGCGCTGGGGGTGGCCACGCTCGCCGCGTGGGCGGCGGGCCCGGCCACGGCCGGGGTGGACGGCACGCCCGCCGCGCAGCTGACCACCCTGGCCTACCCCGCGGGTGCGCTGCTGCTGCTCTCGCTGGCCGCGGCCGGGCTGGCCCTGCTGGGCTGGCCGCTGCGCAGCGCCGCGGGCACCCTGGCGGCGGCCTTCCTCGTCGGCAGCGGGGCCGACCTGGCCTACCTGGTGCTGGCGGCGAGCGGCGGCTACGCCGAGGGCACGCTGCTGGACGCGTTCTGGCCGCTGAGCGCCCTCCTCGTGGCCGTGGCGGCCTGGCAGGTGCGCCGGGCCGGCGGTGAGCCGCGGGTGGGCGTCTCGCTGCTGCTCGTGCCGGCCGTCGTCACCTCCACGTCCCTGCTGGTGCTGCTGGCCCACGTCGGCGGCCACCGCCCGCCCGCGGTGGCCGAGCTGCTGGCGGCCGCGTCGGTGCTCGCGGTGCTCGCGCGCACCGTCGCCACCTTCCGGGAGGTCGCCGAGCTGGTCGACACCCGCCGGCTGGCCGCCACCGACGACCTGACGGGGCTGCCGAACCGGCGCCGCTTCCTCGCGGCCGTGCGCGAGGGGGTGCGCGAGGGGGTGCGCGAGGGGGCGCGCGAGGGGGAGGACCGCCGCGGCGAGGGCGGGGCCGTCCTGCTGCTCGACCTCGACCGCTTCAAGGAGGTCAACGACACGCTGGGGCACCGGGTGGGCGACGAGCTGCTGCGCCGGCTGGGGCTGCGGCTGCAGGAGGCGCTCGGCAGGCGCGGGCTGCTCGCCCGCCTGGGCGGCGACGAGTTCGGCGTGCTGCTGCCCGGTGCGGACGAGGAGGCGGCGGTGAGCGCGGCGCGGCTGCTGCTGCGGACGACGGGGGAGCCGTGCGAGCTGGACGGGATCAGCCTGCACGTCGACGTCAGCATCGGGATCGCGCTGTACCCGCGGCACGCGCGCTCGGTCGGCGGGCTGCTCCAGCACGCCGACGTCGCCATGTACCGGGCGAAGGCGGCGCGCACGGGCTGGCAGCTGAGCTCCGGCCCGCTGGACCCCGGCGGCCGCGACCGGCTGACGACCGTCGCCGACCTGCGCCGCGGTCTGGGGCGCGACGAGCTGGTGCTGCACTACCAGCCGAAGCTGGACCTGCGCAGCGGCGAGGTGACGGGGGTGGAGGCGCTGGTGCGCTGGCAGCACCCGGACCGCGGGCTGCTGGCCCCCGACGCGTTCCTGGCGCTGGCCGAGCACAGCGGCCTCATGCGCCCGCTGACCCGGGCGGTGCTGCGGCTGGCGCTGCGCCAGGCCGCGGAGTGGTGGCGGGCGGGGCACGAGCTGGCCGTCGCCGTGAACCTGTCGGCCTCGGACCTGCTGGACGCGCAGCTGCCCGCGCAGGTGCAGGAGCTGCTGGCCGCGGTGGGCCTGCCGGCGCGGGCGCTGGAGCTGGAGATCACCGAGACGGTGCTGGTGGCCGACCCGGTGCGCGCCCACCAGGTGCTGCGCGCGCTGCGGGCGCTGGGGGTGCGGATCGCGGTGGACGACTACGGCACCGGCTACTCGTCGCTGTCGTACCTGCAGGACCTGCCCGTCGACGACCTCAAGCTGGACCGCTCGTTCGTGCAGCGCAGCGCGAGCGACGAGCGCTCGGCCGCCATCGTGCGCTCCACCACCGGCCTGGCCCACGCCCTCGGGCTGCGCCTCACCGCCGAGGGCGTGGAGAGCGCGGAGGTCCTCGCGCAGCTGCGGGACGCCGGCTGCGACGCGGCGCAGGGGTACCACGTCGCCCGCCCGCAGCCGGCGGACGCCTTCACCGCGTGGTTCACCGCGCGGTGCGCCGCGGCGCGGGACGACCGCCCGGCCGCGGCGCTCTGACGCTCAGCCCTGCGCGACCTGCGGGGCCTGCGGGGCCTGCGCGGCGAGCAGGAAGGCCTGCAGGCCGGCGAGGTCGTCGGTGTTGATCTGGTCCACCTGCGCCGCGACGAGCTCGGCCCACACGGCGTCGCGGGCGGGGCCGGCCGCGTCGGGGGTGTTCCAGAACCGCACCTCGCGGCCGGCCAGGTGCGCGGCGTCGACGAACTGGTGCAGCTTGGCGCGCTCGGCCCCGGGCATCGGGCCCTCGCCGGCCCAGGTGAACAGGTTCGCCCAGTTGTCGCTGACCAGCGGCATGAAGTCGGGGTCGGAGCCGTTCGCGAGGTCGCCGGAGCGGCCGTCGTAGGCCGACCAGCGCAGGTGGTCGCGCGCCATGAGGTCCACGGGGCGGTTGCCGGAGATGACGGCCGTCACCGCGCGCGGGGTGGCGTCGTAGCCGACGTCGGTCATGGTGAAGGAGGTCACGGTCGTCGGGTACTGGGCCAGCACGTCCTCGACGGCGAGCCAGGTGGCCACGGCGTCGCCCTTGACGTCGATGAGCAGCTGCACGGGCTGCCCGTCGCCGTACACGCTGCCGCCGCCGGCCTCGGCGAGGTCCTCCAGCGGTTCCAGGTACAGCGCCTGCAGGGTGCGGGCGGGGTCGAGGTCCTCGGGGTCGTGGGCCACGAGCAGCTGCCCGTCGACGAGGTAGACGTCGGCCTCGACGCTGGTGAAGCCGTGCTCGACGGCGTTCAGCAGCGGGCGCTCGTGCTCGTAGTCGTTGTGGGCGTGGGCCTGGGCGAGCGGCTGGTCGGCGACGACGACGTCCGGGGGCAGGACGCTCTCGACGCGGGTGTCGGCGGCGGCCGCGGGCGCGAGGGCGAGCGGCAGCAGCAGGGCGCCGCCGAGGGCGGCCAGCAGGGGGCGGTGGGGGAGGGTCACGCGGGGACGCTAGGGAGGCCCGCCGACGCCCGACCGAACCCGGGGCGTCCGCTGCGCGTCGGCTGGGTGACCTCCGGGGGCGCCGCCCGGGGCGCCGCTCACGTGCGGTCGGCGTCGGCGACCTCCTCCTCGGG
This sequence comes from Kineococcus aridisoli, assembly GCF_050871885.1. Classification (NCBI taxonomy): domain Bacteria; kingdom Bacillati; phylum Actinomycetota; class Actinomycetes; order Kineosporiales; family Kineosporiaceae; genus Kineococcus; species Kineococcus aridisoli. The sequence continues at coordinate 34,214 of NZ_JBJLSF010000044.1, forward strand.
GCGCGGCGGCACGTCCTCGTCCACCTCCAGCTCGGGGACGGGCGGGTCGGCGGGGTCGAAGGGGGGAGTGCTCACGGCCGCGACGCTAGCCGAGCGGGTCGCTCCCCGCCTCCGCCCGCGGACCTTATGTTGAGAACGTTTCTCATCTACAGTGGTGCGCGTGGAACCGGGAGCGGCGGGTGCGCGCGGCTGGGTGCTCGTGCGCCACGACGAGGTCGGCCTGCTGGAGCGGCTGCGGCCCCTGCTGCGCGGCTCGCGGCGGCTGGTCCTGGTGCGGTTGCCGGCGCGGGCGGTCCCCCCGCGCGACGCGCGGGTCGGCGTCGTCTCCTTCGACGGCGGCGGCCTGTGGCTGCGCGCGCTGACGGCCGCGGAGACCGGCGCCCTCCTCGGCTGGCTGGCCTCGGCGCCCGCCGACCTGCTGGACCCGCCGGCCGCCCTGCGCCACCGCGTCGACGTCCCGGCGCTTCAGCGCCCGCCCTGACGGCGCGGCGGCACCGGCACGACGTCCAGGTCGGCGGCCACGTGCACGCGCGTGGCGGCGCCGAGCTCCGCGACCGCTGCCCGCGCCTCCTCGCCCAGCTCCTCGGCGTCGGGGTAGCGCTGGGAGAAGTGCGCGAGCGCGAGCGTGCGCACCCCGGCGCGGGCGGCGGCCAGCCCGGCCTGGCGGGCGGTGAGGTGGAAGTGGGTGCGGGCCAGCTCGGCGTCGCGGTCGGCGTAGGTGCACTCGAGCACCGCCAGGTCGGCGCCGCTCAGCAGGTCCACGACGGCGGGGTGGTCGCGGGTGTCCATGACGAAGGCGAACACCTGCCCGGGCCGGGGGTCGCTGACGTCCTCCAGCCGGACCCCGCGCAGCTCCCCCTCGCGCTGCAGGCGGCCGACGTCCGGGCCGGCGATGCCCGCCGCGGCGAGCGCGTCGGCGCGGAAGGTGCGGCCGGGCGGTTCCTCCAGGCGGTAGCCGATCGCCGGCACCCGGTGGTCCAGGCGCCGGGCCGACAGCCGGCTGCCCGCGACGTCGGCGACCTCCACGCGCTCGTCGCGCTCCGGCACGCCCTCGACGGTGACCTCGACGCCCGCCGCGGCGACGACCGCGAGCAGGCGCAGGTGCTCGAAGGCGTCCTGCGGGCCGGTGAGGACCACGCTGCGGCCGGGGACGTCCAGCGCCATCCGGTTGAGCACCCCCGGCACGCCCATGCAGTGGTCGTTGTGCCGGTGGGTCACGCAGATGCGCTCCACGCGCGGGGAGGCGACCCCGGCCAGGACCATCTGGCGCTGGACGCCCTCGCCGGGGTCGAAGAGGACGCAGGTGCCGTCCCAGCGCAGCAGGTAGCCGTTGTGGTTGCGGGTGCGGGTCGGCGTCTGGCCGGCGGTCCCGAGGACGACGAGTTCACGGCTGGCCACCGGGTCAGCTTGCCCGCCGGCGCCGGGAGGCACGAGCGCTGGCGCGAGGGGACATCAAAGTGATATCACTTTGATGTCCCCTTCGAGAGGAGCCCGCGGTGACCACCACCGACGACCAGGTCCCGTCCGACGCCCCCGCCGCCACCACGCCCGTCGGCCACGACGGCGCCCGCGTGGACGTCACCGAGCGCGGTGCGCCGCACCTGCACGGCGGCCGCGCGCTGCTGGCCGCGCTGCTGCCGCTGGTGGTGACGCTCGCCCTGGTGGCGCTCGCCCTCAGCGCCTCCGCCGGGCGGGCCGCGTGGTGGGTGCCGGCCGCGCTGGCCGGCCTGCTCACCCTCGTGCTCCTCGGGTCGCTGGGCACGATCCAGCCCGGGCAGACCCGCGTCGTGCAGTTCTTCGGCCGCTACACCGGCACGGTCCGCGAACCCGGTCTCGTGATGGTCGTGCCGTTCTCGACGACGAAGAAGGTCTCGGTGCGCGTGCGCAACTTCGAGACCGGCCGGCTGAAGGTCAACGACGCCACCGGTTCCCCCGTCGAGGTCGCCGCGATCGTCGTCTGGCAGGTCGCCGACACCGCCCGCTCGACCTTCGCCGTCGAGGACTACGCGGAGTTCGTCGAGATGCAGAGCGAGTCCGCGCTGCGGCACGTCGTCACCACGCACCCCTACGACGACCCGGTCGGCGGCGGCACGTCGCTGCGCGGGTCCACCGACGTCGTCGCCGACGAGCTCGCCCACGAGGTCGCGGCCCGCGTCGCCGTCGCCGGCGTCGAGGTCGTCGAGGTCCGCGTCACCCACCTGGCCTACGCCGCGGAGATCGCCCAGGCGATGCTGCAGCGCCAGCAGGCCTCCGCCATCGTCGCCGCCCGCGAGCAGATCGTCGCCGGTGCCGTCGGGATGGTCGAGCTCGCCCTCGCCCGGCTGCAGGAGCTCGACGTCGTCGAGCTCGACGAGGAGCGCAAGGCCGCCATGGTGAGCAACCTGCTCGTCGTCCTGTGCGGTGACGGGCGCGCCACGCCGGTGGTGAACACGGGAACCCTCTACGGGTGAGCGGGACGCGCTGGTGAGCCGGCCCCGCAAGCAGGTCCTGCTGCGGCTGGACCCGGCCGTGCACGACGCGCTCGCCCGCTGGGCCGCCGACGACCTGCGCAGCGTCAACGCGCAGGTGGAGTTCCTGCTCCGCGAGGCGCTGCGCCGGGCCGGGCGGATGCCGGCCGACGCCGGGGGGCTGCCCCGGCGCGGCCGGCCGCCGCTGGCCCCGGACGACGGCGGGGACGACGGCGACGGCGCCGGCGACGGCGGCGTGGACGACGGCGCGGGCGGTCCTGAGCGGCCGTGACTCACCGTGCACGGTGCTCGACGGTGGGTGAGGCGGGTGCGGACGGAGGGTGACCCGCTCGCTCGTCCGGCGCAGCGCCGCTGTCGGGACGCTGTGGACGCTCTCGGTTCCGGTCACAGTCGGCCCACGGCCGGTTCCCGTCCGTCTCGAACACCGCACTCCCGGAGGACCACCCCCATGCGCGCCACGTCGCTCGCCGCCCTCGCCGGTGCCGCCCTCCTCGGCGCCACGGTCGTCACCGCCACCAGCGCCGCGGCCGACTCCCCGGCCCCGCACGTCGAGCGCGTCGAGCGCGCCGTGGCCGACGACGCCGAGCGCTCCCTCGCGCTGCGCTCGGCCGTCTCCGCGAACGGCAACCTGCGCCTGTCGGGCGGCGACCGCTACGAGACGGCGGCCGAGATCTCGAACCTGATGTGGGAGCCCGACACCACCGCCGCGGTCTACCTGGCGTCGGGCACGTCCTTCCCCGACGCCCTGGCGATGGCGCCGTCCACCGGACTCCTCGGGCCGCTGCTGCTCACCGAGCGCGACCACCTGCCGGCGGCCACGCGCGCGGAGCTGCAGCGGCTCCGCCCGTGCTACGTCGTCGTGGCCGGCGGGACGGCCAGCGTCTCGGACGCCGTCTTCGCCGACGCCGAGCAGTACGCCGACCCCACGGGCTGCGACGCCTGACGCGCTCCCCGACCGGTGATCTTCCACGGTGCACCGTGGAAGATC
>NZ_JBJLSF010000045.1:0-35806 GCF_050871885.1 Kineococcus aridisoli
CGGCGCCGCGCCCCCGTCCCGGGCGGCGGGGCGGGCTGCGGGGGGGCCGCGGCGGCGGCGCGGCCCCCGCGCCCCCCCCCCCCCCCCCCCCGACGAACAGCGAGCCCGGTGCGGCCAGCCGGGAGTCGACGACCACCGGTCCGTCCACGAGGGTCGACGCGGCTCCGGCGACGAGCCGGCCACCGGCCAGCTCCGCCACCTCCGCCGCGGTCAGCGCGATCACGACCTACCTCCTCGCGCGGCCGGTGCCGCGCTCTCCACCTGTTCCTGCGCGTGTCCCCGGGGGTGTTCCGGGGCGTGGTCCTGCGTGCCCGCCGGGGCGCGGCCGCCGTGCGCGGGTCCCCGCGCCCTGCGGCGCAGCGCCTCGGCCGCCACCAGGCGGTCGTCGAACGGCGTGACGACGCCGGCGACCTCCTGCCCGCCCTCGTGGCCCTTGCCCGCCAGCAGCAGGGTGTCGTCGGCGCCCGCGCACCGCGCGAGGGCCACCTCCACGGCGCTCGCGCGGTCGGCGACCTCGAGCACCTCGGCCCGCCCGCCGCGGGCGCCGGCCAGGACGGCGGCGCGCACCTGCGCCGGCGGCTCCGAGCGCGGGTTGTCGTCGGTGACGACGAGCACGTCGGCCAGCGCCGCCGCGGCCGCGCCCATGAGCGGGCGCTTGCCGCGGTCGCGGTCCCCGCCGGCGCCGACGACCGCGACGAGCCGGCCGGGGGTGGCCGTGCGCAGCGTGCGCAGCACCCGGTCCAGGGCGTCGGGGGTGTGGGCGTAGTCGACGACGACGAGCGGTTCGCCGGGAGCTCCCGTGCCGACCGCCTGCATGCGCCCGGGCACGCCCTCGGCCTGCGCGCTGCCGCGCTCGACGACCTCGGCGGGCACCCCCAGCAGCAGCGCCGCGACCGCCGCCAGCGCCGTGTTGGCGACGTTGAACTCCCCCGGCAGCGGGGAGGTCAGCGCCAGCTCGGCGCCCGGGCCGCTGAGGCGGAAGGTGCTGCGGGCGCGCTCGGGGCGCACCTCGCGCACCACCCAGTCCGGTGCGGGGCTCGCACCGGCGGGCCCGACGGTCACGACGGGGACCTCGGCCCGCTCGGCCATCCGCGCCCCCCAGCCCTCCGGGTCGGCCGGGTCGGTCCAGACCACGCCGCGGCGGGCGTGCGCCGGGGTGAACAGGCGCGCCTTGGCGGCGAAGTACTCGGCCATCGAGCCGTGGAAGTCCAGGTGGTCCTGGCTGAGGTTGGTGAAGACCGCGACGTCGACCACGAGGCCGTCGACGCGGTGCTGGGCCAGGGCGTGGCTGGAGACCTCCAGCGCGACGCCGCGCACGCCCGCGGCCACCATCCGGGCCAGCAGGGCGTGCAGGTCCGGCGCCTCGGGCGTGGTGCGCACGCTGCTCACGCGCTCGCCGGCGATGCGGGTCTCGACGGTGCCCAGCAGCCCCGTCGGCCAGCCGGCGGCGCGCAGCAGCGACTCCACGAGGTACGCCGTCGTCGTCTTGCCGTTGGTGCCGGTGACGCCGACGGTCGTCAGCCGCCGCCCGGGGAGGCCGTGCACCCGCGCGGCCAGGTCGCCGAGCACCGCCCGCGGGTCGTCGACGACCAGCAGCGGGAGCGGCCGGGCGGCCGGGTCGTCGCTGCCGGCGGTGACGAGGTCGCGGCCGGCGGGGTCGGTGAGCACGGCGACGGCACCGGCCGCCGCGGCCTGCGCGACGAAGCGGGCGCCGTGGACGTTCGCGCCGGGCAGCGCGGCGTACAGGTCGCCCGGCTGCACGCGGCGGGAGTCCAGCGTCGCGCCGGTGACGGGCACCGCGGCGGAACCCGCCGGCAGCGTCGGGGCGACGCCGAGCAGGTGCGCGATGTCCACCAGGGTCAGGGGCCCAGCGGCGCTGCCGGCGCCGGGGCCGTCGGTCATCGGCACGGTGGGAGGTTACCCGCCCGGGGGCGGCGTCCCGGCCCGCCGGGTGCGCGTGTTGCCGCCGAGGGGGTTGCCGCCGAGGGGGTTCCCGCCCGCGCGTCAGCCGGCGGAGGTGTCACCGGCCGCACCCCCGGGGACCTCCGCCGCGGCGGACGCGTCCTCGCCCCACGTCAGCGGCAGGTTCGCCGGGGCGGTGGTGGAGGGCGCCACGCCGCGCTGCTGCAGCGCGTAGGTCATGACGTCCTTGAACACCGGCCCGGCCGCCGCACCGCCGTAGTAGTTCGTCTTCGGGTCCTGCAGGATCACGGCGACGACGAGTTCGGGGTCGTCGGCCGGGGCCATCCCGATGAAGGAGGCGGTGTAGCCGGAGTAGCAGCCGCACTCGGAGTCGTAGCGGTTCGCCGTGCCGGTCTTGCCCGCCACGAGGTAGCCGGGGATCTCGGCCGCGGCGGCGGTGCCCTCCTCGCTGACGACCGCCTGCATCATGTCCCGCAACGTCTTCGCCGTCGACGCGCTCACCACGCGGGTGCTCGCGCCGGGCGGGCTGGCGGTGGTGTTGCCGTTCGGGTCCGAGGTGCCCGCGACGAGGGTGGGTTCGACCCGGACCCCGTCGTTGGCGACGGTGGCGAACACCGAGGCCGCCTGCACGGCGTTGACCGACAGGCCCTGCCCGAACATCACCGTGAAGCGCTGGGTCCCCGAGTGGTCCTCGGGGTCGGCCAGGATGCCGCCGGTCTCGCCGGGGAAGTCCAGGGTCGTGCGCTTCCCGAACCCGAAGGCGCGCTGGTAGTCGTACAGCGTCCGCGAGTCCATCTCCTCACCGGCCTGGATGGTGCCGGTGTTGCTCGACTGGGCCATGATCCCGGCGAGGGTGAGCTTCTCGACCGGGTGCTCGTGGGAGTCGTGGAAGGTCTTGTCCGAGCGGCGCAGCTCCCAGGGCACGACGAACTGCGAGGAGGCCGTGGAGGTGCCCTCCTCCAGCGCGGCCGCCAGCGTGACGACCTTCGCCGTGGAGCCCGGCTCGAAGCTCTCGGTGAGCGCGGTGTTGTTGAGCTCCTCGTTGCGCAGGTTCGTGAGGTTCGCCGGGTCGATGCTCGGAGCGCTCGCCATCGCCAGCAGCCGCTGCTGCTTGTCCATGACCACGACCGTCCCGGAGCGCGCCCCGGTCTCGGCGACCTTGGCAGCGATCGCGCTCTCGGCCTTCCACTGCAGGTCGGAGTCGATGGTCAGGTGCAGGGAGGTGCCGTCGACCGGTTCCACGGTCTCCTTGTCCCCCAGCGGGATCTCCTGGCCGCCCAGGCTGCGCTCGTAGCGCATCGACCCGTCGGTGCCGGTGAGCAGCTCGTTCTCGGCGTACTCCAGTCCCGACAGCGGGCGGTCGACGGTCTTGCCGTCCTCCTCCCCGCTCGTGCCCAGGACGCCGACGAGGGTGGAGGCGGCCGCGCCGGCGGGGTAGATGCGCTGGGTGGTGCGCCGCGCGGTGATGCCGCTGACGCCGGCGTCGGCGACCTGCTGCCACACCTCGGGCGTGATGCCCACCGCGACGACGGCGTACTGGTTGTCGCCGGTGAGCTTGGCGGTCAGCGTCGCCTCGTCGATGCCCAGGACGGGCGCCAGCTTCGCCGCCGCGCCGGCCGGCCCCTGCGCGAGGTCGTCGTCGTACTTCGAGCCGTCGGTGCGGGTGTTGAACGTCTTGACGATGGACGGGTCGGCGATGACGTCGCGCCGCTCGACCGAGGTGGCGAGCACGACGCCCCGGTCGTCGAGGATGTCGCCGCGGTGCGCGTACAGCGTCGTGGAGGACGTGCGCTGCTTGAGGGCGCGCTCGGCCAGCACGGCCGCGTCGGCGCCCTGCAGCTGCACCAGCCGGCCCGCCAGCAGGCTGATGCCGAACAGCACGACGATGACGAAGGCGCGCACGCGCCGGTCGGGGCGCGGGTCGCCGGCGGCACCGGCGGGACGGCGGGACGGACGGGGCACGGGCGGACCTCTCGAACCTCGGTGCGGTGCGTCGGGCGCGTCAGCGCCCCGCGGCCGCCCCGTCCGCGGCGGAGGCGCTCGCCGTGGGGGTGGGGGCGGGCGTGGGGGTGCCGACCGCGCCGCCGGCGGTCAGGTGGACGGCGTCGGGCGCGGGGACCATGCCGAGCTCGGCGGCGCGGCGGGCCAGCTGCTCGGGCGAGGACTGCGTGGCCAGCGACTCGGCGGCGGCCTGCTGCTGGTCGGCCAGGCGCTGGGAGGCGACCTGCAGGTCGGTGATCTCGTAGGCGTCGCCGGCGATGGCGATGTTCGTCATGAGCAGGCCGAACAGGCCCAGGGTCAGCAGCAGCACGCAGGCCACCGGCAGCGGCAACCGGAGCCGCCGCACGGCGGGGGGCGTGACGACCTGGAGCTCGGGGCGGGCGGCCGCGGTCTCCGAGCGCGCCTTGAGCTGGCGGACCGGAGCGTTCCGGGCCGCGATCAGGGGCTGGCTCATCACGGCGTCCTTCCGTCGGTCGTGCCGTTCTCGTCCGGCTCGATGCTCGTGGGCGGGGGGTCGGTGCGGGTTCTCCGGCGCGGCTCCTCCGAGGAGCCTGCCCGGTTCCTCCGCGGGTTCTTCCGGTGCGCGTGCGGGCGGTCGCGGGAGGCGTCGGTCCCCGCGCCGTACGAATCCTCCCCGGGCAGCCGGCGGACCGCTCGCAGGCGCGCCGAGGCCGCCCGCGGATTCTCGGCCAGCTCGGCCTCGTCCGCGCCCTCCCCGCCCCGGGTGAGCAGTTCCGCGCGCGGCCCGGCGCCCGCGGGGACGAACGGCAGGTCCGGTGGCGCGGAACTGGTGGACAACTCCCGCAGCACGCGCTTGGCGATGCGGTCCTCGAGCGAGTGGAACGTCAGCACGGCGAGCCGGCCGTCGGGGGCGAGCCGTTCGAACGCCGCCGGCAGGGACCGCTCGACGACGCCGAGCTCGTCGTTCACCTCGATGCGCAGCGCCTGGAAGGTGCGCTTGGCGGGGTTTCCCCCGGTGCGGCGGGTGGCGGCAGGCACGTTGGCGCGCACCAGGTCCACGAGCCGGGCGGAGGTCGTGAAGGGTTCGCGGGCGCGCTCGCGGACGATGGCCGAGGCGATGCGCGGGGCGAAGCGCTCCTCGCCGTACTCGCGCAGGATGCGCACCAGCTCGGACTGGGAGCGGGTGTTCAGCACGTCGGCGGCGGTCGTCGGCGCGCCGGGGTCCATGCGCATGTCGAGCGCGGTGTCGCGCGCGTAGGAGAAACCCCGCTCCGCCTCGTCGAGCTGCAGCGAGGAGACGCCCAGGTCGAAGAACACCGCGTCGACGCGCTCGAGGCCGAGCTCGTCCAGGACGGCGGGCAGGGAGTCTGAGACGGCGTGCACGAACGTGGTGCGGTCGGAGAACTCGTGCAGCCTGCGGGCGGCGAGCTCCAGGGCCTGCGGGTCGCGGTCCACGCCGACCAGGCGCGCCCGCGGGTTGCGCCGCAGCAGTTCGGCGGCGTGGCCGCCCATGCCCAGCGTCGCGTCGACGGCGACGGCACCGGGGTGCTGCAGCGCGGGCGACAGCAGCCGGGTGCAGCGCTCGAGCATCACCGAGGCGTGGCGCGCGGCCACCTGCGCGGCGAGCTCGTCCGGCGTGGCCGCCGCGGGGTCGCCGACGACGGCGAGCACGCTGCGCTCGTCGACCACTCCGCTCCCCTCACCTGCGACCTGCCCGGGCGCTCGCGCGCCCGCTTCCCCGCGGCCCGCCCGTCACCGGCCGGTCCCGCACGGCCGTCGGCCGGGGTCCCCATCCGCCCGCACCCTCGGCCCTGGCGCCGGGGAAGTGGCGTCAGGACCGGTGGCTCCGGGCGGCTGGAGGCCTCGGCCGACGGTCGGTGCCCGGGTCGCGACCTCGACCCGGGAGGAGGATCAGACGATCCCCGGCAGGACCTCCTCGCGCTGGTCGGCGAAGGCCGGCTCCGCCTCGGCCAGGTAGGCGTCCCAGGTCGGCAGGTCCCACAGCTCCACCCGGCTGCCCGCGCCGATCACGGCGACGTCGCGGTCGAGCCCGGCGTAGCTGCGCAGCATGGGCGGCACCGTGATCCGCCCCTGCTTGTCCGGCGTCTCGTCCGAGGCGCCCGACAGGAACACGCGCAGGTAGTCGCGCGCCTCCTTGCGGGTCAGCGGCGCTCGCCGCAGCTCCTCGTGCATCCGCTCGAACTCCTGCATCGGGAAGAGGTAGAGGCAGCGTTCCTGCCCCCGGGTGATCACCAGGCCGTCGAGCAGCTGGTCCCGGAACTTGGCCGGGAGGATCAGCCGCCCCTTGTCGTCGAGGCGGGGGGTGTAGGTGCCCAGGAACACCGCGCACCCCCACACGGGTCCCCGCCCGGTCCCCTGCGGACCAGGTCGCTCCACCGTACTCCACTTTCCTCCACCGTCAACGCGGATCGACCCTCAGTGATCTCCGGCGTGCCGCGTCGTCGCAGGTCAGGACGGTGGAGCGGCGGGGAGGGGCGGCGGGCACCCCTCCCGCGCACCCCGGCCGCCCCCCACCGCGCCCCTCCACCGGCCCCCGCGCCGCGACCGCGCGGCCGGCACCGCTCCCGGCCCCCGGCGGGCCCGCCGGCGTCCCCGCGGGGGCCGGTGGAGGGCCGCACCCCCGCCGGGGGCCGGGAGCGGCCCGCCGCGGGGTCGCGGTGGAGGGCCCGTGGAGGAGGGGGCACCCACCGGGGTGGACGGGCGCAGGAGGCGCTCCGTGGCCCACACTGGACCCGTCGCGCGGACGCCCCGACGGTCGTCCGCGCGGCTGCGGCGCCGGCACCCGCGACGCCCACCGACGAGACGAGGGCACGTGACCACGACGAGCGCACCCCCCGGCAGCCAGCCCCGCGACCCCGCGCCCCTCGACCTGCAGGAGCTGCCTGCCGCGCTGGAGCGGCTGCGCCGCACCGCGGACGCGCTCGCCGCGGCCGTCGAGCGCGTCATCCAGGGCAAGGACGAGACCGTGCGCCTGGCGCTCACGGTCCTCTTCGCCGAGGGGCACCTGCTCGTCGAGGACGTGCCGGGGGTCGGCAAGACCATGCTCGCCAAGACGCTGGCCCGCTCCATCGACGGCACCGTGCGCCGCATCCAGTTCACCCCCGACCTGCTGCCCAGCGACGTCACCGGCTCCAGCGTCTGGAACCAGGAGCGCGGCGAGTTCGAGTTCCGCCCCGGCGCGGTCTTCGCCAACGTCGTCATCGGCGACGAGATCAACCGCGCCTCCCCCAAGACGCAGTCGGCGCTGCTGGAGTGCATGGAGGAGGGGCAGGTCACCGTCGACGGCACGAGCTGGTCGCTGGAGCGCCCCTTCATCGTCTTCGCGACGCAGAACCCCGTGGAGATGGACGGCACCTACCCGCTGCCGGAGGCCCAGCGCGACCGCTTCACCGCCCGCATCTCCATGGGCTACCCGTCCGCCGACGCGGAGCTGACGATGCTCAGCGAGCACGGGGCCACCCGCCCCCTGGACGCGGTGACCCCGGTCGTCGACGCCGAGGAGGTGCGCCGGCTCACGCAGGCCGTGCACGGGGTCCACGCCGCCGAGGCGCTCAAGCAGTACGTCGTCGACCTCGTCCGGCGCACCCGCACGCACCCCGACCTGCGCCTGGGGGCCTCCCCGCGGGCTGCGCTGCACCTGCTGCGCACCGCCCGCGCCCGCGCCGCGCTGGAGGGCCGCGACCACGTGCTGCCCGACGACGTGCAGGCCCTGGCCGTGCCCGTGGTGGCGCACCGCCTCGTGCTCACCGCCGACGCGCTGCTGGCCGGCCGCGACGGCGCGGACGTCGTGACCGACGTGCTGCGCACGACCGCGCTGCCCTCGCCGCGGTGAGCATCCCGCCGACCGCGCCGCCCCCGCGCGGGGCGGCGCGGCTGCGGCCCACGGCGCGCGGCTGGACCTTCGCGGCCGCCGCGCTCGCCGTGCTCGTGGCGGCCCCGCTGCTCGGGCAGGAGGACATCCTGCGCATCGGCGTGCTGCTGGCGGTGCTGTGCCTGGCGGCCGCGTGGACGGCCTCCCGGGCCGTCCGGACCCTCGACCTCGTGTCGAGGTCGACACCGGGGATCGTGGAGGCGGGCGTCCCCGGCACCGTCCGGCTGACCGTGAGCGGTCGAGGCCGGGCGGGTGCGCGGGTGGTCCTGGAGGACCGGGTGCCGCTGGTGCTGGGCGGGACGGTGCGCCTGGCCGTCCCCCACCTGCACGAGGGCGAGACCCTCGACCTCGAGCACAGCGTGCGCTCGGACGTGCGCGGCTCCTTCACCGTCGGCCCGGCCGTGCTCGTGGCCCGCGACGTGTTCGGGCTGGTGACCGCGCAGCGCCCCGTCGGCGGGACCGCCCTGGTCGACGTGCTGCCGCGGGTGCACCCGCTGCGCGACCTCGTCCTCGGCGACGTCGGCGGCTCGCGGGGGTCCTCGACCGGCGCCGCGGCCACCGGCTCCCCCGACGACGTCTCCATCCGCGAGTACCGCGTCGGCGACGACCTGCGCCGGGTGCACTGGCGCTCCACGGCGCGGCGCGGCGCGGTGATGGTCCGCTCCGACGAGCACCCCGGCCGTCCCGACGTCGTCGTGCTCCTGGACGACCGGGCGCCCGCCCACGCGGGCCGCGGGGCGGCGTCGTCGCTGGAGTGGGCGGTCACGGCGGCGGCCTCCGCCGCCGTGCACCTGCACCGGCGCGGCCACCGCGTGCGGCTCCTGCACAGCGGCACCTTCGACCCGCCCCGCGAGCTGGACGACCCGTCGGCGGCGCGGGGACTGCTGAGGGCCCTGGCGCGGTTGCAACCGGGTGCGGAGGACGGGCTGGCCCGTTCCACCGCCGTGCTCGGGCGCGGGGACTCCACGCTGCTGGTGGTCGTGCTGGGCCGGGTCGACGAGGCCGACGTGGCACCGCTGCTGAGTGCGCGCCCCGCCGGGGTGCCGGCGCTGGCGGTCCTGCAGCGCACCGCCTCCTGGGGCGGCCAGGCGGCCGGCTCCGCCGCGCAGGAGCAGGGGCTGGAGCGGGCGCGGCTGGTGCTGGCCCGCGCCGGCTGGCGCACGACCGTGGCCGCGGCCGGCGACGACGTGGGCGAGGTGTGGGGGCGGCTGGCCCGGGCCGGTGGCGGGCGCGCCGGTGCGGCGGGCCGCGGCGCACCGGGCGCAGGAGCGCGCGCGGGAGAGCGCGCAGGAGAGCAGGAGACGACGGAGGTGGTCCCGTGACCCGCAGTGCCCGCACCGCCCTGTGGGCGGGTGCCGCCTCCGCGGCGGCGGTCCTGGCGATGCGCCCGCTGGTGGTCTCCTCCGGCTGGCTCGTCGGCGCCCTGGGGGCGGTCTGCGCCGTGACGGGCGCCGGGCTGCTGGTGCGCGCGCTCACCCACCGGCGCGGTCTGGCCGTGCTGGTGCAGGCGCTCGTCCTGCTGGGCGTCGTGCTCGCGCTCTTCGGCGGCAGCACCACCGTGCTGGGGGTCCTGCCGTCGGGCTCGACGCCCGAGCGCCTGGCCCAGCTCTTCGACGACGGCGTGCAGGTCGTGCGCCGCTACAGCGTGCCCGCCGTGGACCTGCGCGGTCTGCGCCTGCTGCTGGTCGCCGGCTCGGGGCTGCTCGCGCTGGCCGTGGACCTGTTCGCCGTGACGCTGCGCCGGCCGGCCCTGGCGGGTCTGCCGCTGCTGGGGGTGCTGGCGGTGCCGCTGGCCCTGGCCCCCGGCGGCTCCGGCGCGGTGACGTTCGCACTCGTCGCCGTCCCCTACCTCGTGCTGCTGGCCGGCACCTCCCGCCGCGGCTGGGTGCGCTCGCCGGCGCGCGAGGACCGGGCCGCGCTGCGCCGCGGCGGCCGCAGCCGCTCCAGCGCCGCCGCCACCGCCGGCGGCACCGCGGCGGTGGCGATCGCGGTGGCGCTGGCCGTTCCGGCCGCCGTCCCCGCCCTGGACGAGCGGTCGCTGACCATCGACACCGGCCCCGGCGACACCATCGCCGTCATCAACCCGATCCTCAACCTCAAGGCGAGCCTCGGGGCGCGCTCGGACTCCACGATCATCACGTACCAGACCGACCAGGAGGACCCGGCGCCGCTGCGGATCGTCACGGCCGACGTCTTCGACGGGGAGACGTGGGCACCGAGCACGGGTGCCGACATCCCGCGCAGCCAGCGGGTCCAGGACGGGCTGCCCCAGGCCCCCGGGCTCGGCGACGCGGTCCGCGACCAGTCGCAGCCGCGCACCACGACGATCTCGGTGCGCGGCCTGGACCAGACCTACCTGCCGCTGCCGTACCCGGCGCTGCGCGTGGAGATCGGCGGCGAGTGGCTCTACGAGTCCGACAGCCTCAACGTCGTCGGCGACGGCGAGACCACCCGGGGCCGGCAGTACGCGGTGACCCACCTGCAGGTGGACCCCACCGAGCAGGAGCTGCGCTCGGCGCCCGAGGCCCCCGGCGAGGTCCGCTCCCGCTACACCGAGCTGCCCGACGCCCTGCCGCAGGTCGTGGGCGAGACGGCGGCCGAGGTCACCGCGGACGCCGGCAGCGACTACGAGAAGGCCGCGGCGCTGCAGCGCTACTTCCGCTCCACCGGCGGGTTCACCTACTCCACGACCGCCCCCAACGACGGCGGCGCGGACGCGGTCGCCGCCTTCCTGGAGCAGAAGTCGGGCTTCTGCGTGCAGTTCGCCTCCGCCATGGCGGTGATGTCGCGCTCGCTGGGCATCCCCGCCCGGGTGGCGATCGGGTTCCTGCCCGGCGACGAGGGCACCGACGGCCGGTGGCGGATCAGCGCCCAGGACGCCCACGCCTGGCCCGAGCTGTACTTCGAGGGCATCGGCTGGGTCCGCTTCGAGCCGACCCCGGCCACCCGCACCGGTCAGTCGCCCTCGTACTCGGTGCCCAGCACGCCGCTGAACACCCCGGCGCCCTCGAGCAGCGCCGCTCCCTCCGCGGTCGGCCCGTCGGCCGCGGCACCCACGTCGACGGCCGCGGCGACGCCCTCCTCCGAGACCGACCCCCGCTACGCCGAGACGGTCACCGGCTGGGACCGCTTCCTGGCCCTGCCCTGGGGCTGGATCCTCGGCGCTCTGCTGCTGGTCGTCGCCGCGCTCACCCCGTGGGTGTCGGCGGCGCTGCTCAGCCGGCGCCGCTGGGCACGGGTGCACGACGCCGCCTCCTCCGCGGAGGCGGCGTGGGCGGAGCTGGAGGACCGGGTGCACGACCTCGGTGTGCGCTGGGCACCGTCGGCGACCCCCCGGCAGCGGGCGGCGAGCCTGCTCGGGTACGCCGAGCTGCCCCCGGCGGCGGCGGCGGAGCTGCAGCGGGTGCGCGCGGCCGTCGAGAGCGCCCGCTTCGGCGCGGGGACCGCGCCGCTCGCCCCGGCGGCGGCGCCGGCCGGGGGCGTCGTGCTCGCGCAGCGCACCGGGCAGGCCGGGCGGCTGGTGCGCGCCCAGGTGGACGTCGTCGTCGACGCGCTGGCCGCCACGCGGCCGCGCTGGTCGCGGTGGCGGGCCCGGCTGCTGCCGATGGCCGGCGTGCGCCGCGGGCTGGACTGGTGGGACCGGGACTGACCGGACGCCGTCGCACCCCGGTCCCGCCCGGCGCGGGCCGGGGTGCAGACGCGACGAGGCGCTGCGGACACCCGCAGCGCCTCGTCCCGTCGTCGGTGGGCCCGCCGCCCTCAGAGCGGCGGGCGGCCGTTCACCACTGACCGCGTCGGCGGTCCCACCGCTGCTCGAGCCGTTCCATGAAGGTCCCGCCCCGCCGCGGCTTGCCCGGCCGTGGCCGGCGCGTGGCGCCCGCGGGAGGCTGACCGGCGGGCGCACCCGTCCCCCGAGCCGGCGAGAAGGCCCAGATCGTGCCGGCGAGCATGACGATGAAGCCGCCCGCCCCCAGCCAGATCTGGCTCGTGCTCGCTCCGATGATGAGGAGCACGAGACCCACCACGACGGCGGCGATGCCGACGAGGAGGCGCCGCTTGGCGGCGCGTCCGTGGCGGGAACCTCGCATGGCGTTGGCGAACTTGGGATCGTCCGCGGACAGCGCACGTTCCATCTGCTCGAGCAGACGCTGCTCATGTTCCGAGAGCGGCACCTGTACCTCCTGGCGTGCGCACGTTGTAGCCCAAGGATATGTCCGTGGAGCGGTGGACGAAACTCGACTTACCACATCGTCCCCCACCGACCGCAGTCCTGCGGTGCGAACGGGGTGTCGCACCCTGCTCCTGAGCGAACGCCGGGCCCGGCCTGCTGGTTCCGCCGCAGGTCAGCGGCCGGTCCGGGGCCCCGGCTCCGGTCGGCGCCCCGGCAGCAGCGTGGCCGGTCTCACACTGCCGGCGCCGAAGCGGGCGCCGGCCCGGTCCACCGCGCCGTCCGCCTCGCGCCACCCCCGCTCCCGCTCGCCCAGCGCCAGCTGGTGGGGCTGGCCCGCGGCGTCGGCCAGCCCTTCCAGGCGGACCCCGACCAGGCGCACCCGCGCCCGCTGCAGCCCCAGACCGTCGAAGAGGTCGCGGGCGGTGGCGTGGACGAGGCGGGTCACGTCGGTGCGCTCGCGCAGGGTCCGCGAGCGGGTGATCGTCGTGAAGTCCGCGAAGCGGACCTTCAGCACCACGGTGCGCCCCGCCAGCCCGGCCGCCCGGGCCCGCGCCGCCGTCCGCTCGGCCAGCCGCAGCAGCTCCCGGTGGACCACCCGCGGGTCGTCGACGTCGCGGGCGAACGTCTCCTCCGCGCCGATGCTGCGCTCGGGGGCGGCGGCGACGACGGGACGCTCGTCGCGCCCCCACGCCAGGGCGTGCAGGTGCCGGCCGGTGGCCTCCCCCAGGGCGCGCACCAGCGTGGTGAGCGGGGTGTGCGCGATGTCGGCGACGGTGCGCAGCCCCAGCCGGGCCAGCGACTCCTCGGTGCGCTCCCCCACGCCCCGCAGGGCCGCGACGGGCAGGGCGTGCAGGAACGCCACCGTCTGCGCGTGCGGCACGACGAGCAGGCCGTCCGGCTTGGCCGCGCCCGAGGCGAGCTTGGCCACGGACTTCGTCGAGGCCACCCCCACCGAGCAGGTGATCCCCTGCTCGTCGGCGATGCGGTCGCGCAGCACCCGGCCGATGCGTGCCGGGCTGCCGAGGCGGCGGACCGCTCCCGCGACGTCGAGGAAGGCCTCGTCCAGGCTGAGCGGCTCGACGAGGGGGGTGACCGAGCGGAACACCTCCATCACCCCGGCGGAGGTGCGGGCGTAGTCCTCCGGGTGCGGCGGGAGCACCGTGGCCGCCGGGCACAGCCGGCGGGCGCGGCTCATCGGCATGGCGGCGTGCACGCCGTACCGGCGCGCCTCGTAGGTGGCCGACAGCACCACCCCCCGCGTGCCGCCGCCGACGATGACGGGCGTGCCCACCAGGTCGGGGCGGCGCAGCAGCTCCACCGAGGCGTAGAAGGCGTCCATGTCCACGTGCAGGACGGTGCACCCGCCGTCGTCGCCGTCCGGCCCCCACCGGCCGGGACCCCCCGGTCGGGGCACCTGCCGCCGGCTCACCGCGCACCTGCGCGGCGCGGCTCAGCGGCGGGCGTGCAGGTGCAGGTGCCCGGCCAGCACGCGCAGCTCCGGCGAGCGGGCGGCCACCGCCTCGAGCTCGCGCAGCAGCGCGAGGTCGTCGTCGGACTCGGTGCTGACCGCCGGGACGACGTCGCTGAAGGTCCGGGTGCCCTCGACCTCGGTGACGCTGAAGCCGGCCGCCTCGGCGAGCGCCGTGGCCGAGGCCTGGTCGAAGCGCCGCCGCACGGGGTCGCTGGAGCTCCAGCGGCGGGTGTCGTCGGACAGCACGTGCAGCGCCTGCGCGAGCTGACCGGCCAGGACCCGCGCGAGCACCGTGGCCGGCCACTGGGCGACGAGCAGGCTGAGGCGGCCACCGGGCCGCAGCACCTCGTGGGCGGCGCGCAGCGCGGCCGCCGGGTCGTCGACGACCTCCAGCACGCCGTGGCACAGCAGCACGTCGGCGCTGGCGGGCGCCAGGACCGAGGACAGGTCGCTCGCGTCCCCCTGCACGGCCCGCACGCGACCGGACAGGCCGGCCTCGACGGTGCGCCGCTGCAGCGCCGCGAGGGCGTCGGGCGAGGGGTCGACGACGACGACGCGGTGCCCGAGCGCGGCGACCCGCACGGCGAGGCCGCCGGTGCCGCCGCCGAGGTCGACGACGGTGAGCGCCCCGGCGTCGGCGGCGTCCCCGCTCGCGGTCCCGGTCGCGTCCCCGGTCGCGTCGGCGAGCAGGTGCTGGACCCCCTCCCAGAGGACCGTCGACGTGCGGGGACGGCCCCGTTCCTTCGCCACTCGTTCCTCCAGGCTGCTGCGGGCGCGACCGCCGGCTCGGCGGTCGTGGTCGGTCCCCACCCTAGACACCCGGCACCGCTGCCCCGGGGCGCCCGCGCCGCGACCCCCCTGCGGGTCACCACCCCGAGCTGCCGGCGCTGGAGTGCCACAGCTTGCGCGGTGTCCGCGCGCGACGGCGCCCGTCGCCGACCGGCTCCTCGACGCCGTCCGCCCCGGCCCCGGAGCGGCGGGAGATCGAGCGGGAGCTGCGCACGTCGTCCCCGGCCGGGCGCAGGTCGGCGTACGGCGACTGCCGGAAGCCGCTGGCGTGGACGAGCACCCGGCGGACGAGCGGGGGCGGTGCGGCCACGACCGGGCGGGTGGAGCGGCTGGCGGCCGCGCCGGCGGTGGTGGTGGCGTGCGAGCACCCGGGGTCCGGGGCGGCGGCGATCAGGTCGCGCACGACCCCGGTGCCGCCCGCGGTCCACGCGTCCCACAGCACCGGCAGCTCCCAGGCCCCCGTGGCGCGCAGCGACGCACCGCGCGGACCGGTGCGCCGCAGCACGCCCCGCACGAGCAGCAGCCAGGAGTGGAACACCGTCGCGGCGTAGGGGCCCTGCGCGTCCTCGAAGAAGGTCGCGTCCACGGGGCCGGTGGTGTCGTCGAGGGTCAGGAAGACCACGCGCCGGCCCGAGCGCACCGGCGGGGTCTGGGTGGCGACCTTCACCCCGGCGACCAGCAGCTCCGCACGGCTGCGCTGCCGGAGCACCTCGCGGGCCGGGGTGACCCCGAGCGCGCGCAGCAGCGGGACGTAGAAGTCGACGACGTGCGCGCTGGCGTCGAGGCCGAGGACGTCCAGCTCGGCGCGCACGCGCTCGGCGCGGGACATCTCGGGCAGACCGCTGGGCACCACCTCCTCGGGAGCACCGCCGAGGTCGAGCGCGAGCTGCACCGCGCACGCCGCCCCGCGCACGGAGCGAGCTGCCCGCGACTGCCGCGAGGCCGCGGTCCGCACGTCGAGGAGGCCTCCGCCCACCGCCGGCGCGGACGGTGCGCGGCGGCGCGCGCCCGCCGGCGAGGGGTCCCAGCGCTCCAGCTCGGCCACCTGCAGCAGCAGGTCGCGGCGGGTGGTGCGGCCGCGGCGGGCGGGTGGTGCGCCGCCGCCGCGCTCGGTCGGCGGGAGCCCGTGCAGGGAGTCGAGGGCACCGGTCAGCACGAGCCGCTCGGCGAGCGGCCGCGAGGGCCGGGCCCGCTGCCACAGGTCCGCCAGCGAGCGGTAGGGCTGCCCGGCGACGATGCGCGCCAGCTCCGCCTGCGAGATGCCCTTCACCTCCGCCAGCGACAGCCGGATGCCGAAGCCGGTGCCGTCGGCGATCCCCTCGCCCAGACCCTCGGCGTTGCGCGGTCCCGGCCCGCCCAGCCACGGGTCGCCGTCGCGGTGCCCCCGGGCCCCGCGACGGGGAGCCGGCACCGCCGCGGAGCGGCTCGCGCCCGGTCCGGCCGGCTCGACGGGCTCGACGCGCTCGACGCGGTAGGTGTCGCCGGAGGCGTTGACGTCGAGGCCGAGGACCTCGATGCCCAGGTTGCGGGCGTCGTCGAGGATCAGCCGCTTGGGGTACATGCCCGGGTCGTGGGTGAGGACACCGGCCAGGAAGGCCGCCGGGTGGTGGGTCTTCAGCCAGGCGGACTGGTAGGTCGGCAGCGCGAACGCCGCGGCGTGGGCCTTGCAGAACCCGAACGAGGCGAACGCGGTGAGGACCTCCCAGATCCGCTCGACCGTCTCGGCGGGGTAGCCGTGCTCGAGCGCGCGGCGCTTGAACTGCGGCTCCATCTCCTCCTGGCCGCGGCGGGTGCCGAGGTGGCGGCGGTACTCGTCGGCGAGCGCGAGGTCGTGGCCGGTGGTCGCCTGGATGATCTCGATGACCTGCTCGTGGAAGACCACGACGCCGTGCGTCGGCTCGAGCACGTGCCGCAGGCGGTCGTCGAGGAGCTGCGGCTGCGCCCAGCCCTGCCGGGCCCGCAGGAACGGGGTGACCATGTCCGACTTCACCGGCCCGGGCCGGAACAGCGAGATGTCGACGACGAGGTCCTCGAAGGTCTCCGGGGCGAACTTGCCGACGAGCTCGCGCTGGCCGGGGGACTCGATCTGGAAGCAGCCCAGGGTGCGGGCCGAGCGCACGAGCGCGTAGGTGGCGGGGTCGTCGAGCGGCACCAGGGACCGGTCGTCGAGGTCGACCTCGACCTCCTCCACGCGCCGGACCTCGGCGACGGCGTGGGCCATCGCCGACTGCATCCTGATGCCCAGGACGTCGAGCTTGAGCAGGCCCATGTCCTCGACGTCGTCCCTGTCGAACTGGCTCATGGGCAGGCCCTTCCAGCTGGCCTCCACGGGGGTGCGGCGCAGCAGGCCGGGACCGGACAGGACCACGCCGCACGGGTGCAGCGCGACGTGCCGGGGCAGGCCGTCGAGGCGCTCGACGAGGTCGAAGAAGGCGTCCAGGCGCTCCTCCCCCAGGCCGCTGCGCCGCAGCTCGGGCAGCTCGGCGACGGCCGCGCGGGCATCGCGCGCCCGCAGGTGCGGGAAGGCGGTCGCGATGGCGTCGACCTCGGCGGGGGGCAGGCCGAGCGCGGCCCCGACGTCGCGCACCGCGTGCCGCACGCGGTAGGTGTCCATCATCGACACGCACGTCACCCGGTCGCCGCCGAAGCGGTCCAGGACGGCCGCGTAGACGTCCTCGCGCCGCGCGGACTCCACGTCGAGGTCGATGTCGGGCAGCTGGCCGCGGCGCGGGTTGAGGAAGCGCTCCATGAGCAGGCCGTGCTCGAGGGGGTCGACGCCGGAGATGCGCAGCAGGTGGTTCACCAGGCTGCCCGCGCCCGAGCCGCGGGCGGCGACGCGCACCCCCAGGCCGCGGGTGAGGTCGCAGACGTCGGCGACGGTGAGGAAGTAGCTGGCGAACCCGACCTGCGCGACGGTCGCCAGCTCGGCGTCGAGGCGGCGGCGCACCCGCGCCTCCTGCTTCGGGCCGGCGCCCGGGTAGCAGCGGGCGATCCCCGCCTCGCAACGCTGCCGCAGGACGGCGTCGGCGTCGGCGTCGGCGGCCAGGCCGAGCGCCGCGTGGTCGGGCAGGTGGGGCGTGCCGATGCCCAGGTCGGCGACGGGGTCGAGGCGGGCGCGCGCGGCGAGGAGCCCGGTGGTGGTGAGCAGCTGCGCCGCCAGCTCCGGCTCGCCCGCGGCCCGCGCGACGTCGGCCGCGGTGCGGGCCATGTCCGCGCTCGGCAGCAGGTGCCCCTGACCGGTCGCCCGGTCGAGGTGGCGGGCGCCCAGCGGGACCAGCCGGCGCACCGCGTCGAGCAGGTCGGCCGTCCGCGCGCCGTCCGGGTCCGCGGAGCGGACCACCGCGGTGAGCACCGCGGGCACCCCCTCCCGCCGGGCCAGCAGGAGCGTGCGCGCCGCGTGCTCCACGCTGCCGGCGGCGCCCGGGGGTGCGTGGTGGCAGACGACCTCGACGTGCAGCGCCCCCTCGGGCAGCGCACGCCGCCAGTGCCGCAGGACCGCGCGCGCGAGGTCGTCGCGACGGGCGAGCACGGCGCGGCCGACCTCCGAGGACGGGCCGAGCAGGACGGCCAGCGCCGGAGACCCGGCACCGGTGGCGGCGTGGGCGGCGACGAGGTCGAGGCTGCTCACCGGGTGGCCGCGCTCCCCCGCCAGGTGGGTGGCGCTGACCAGCCCGCACAGCGCCGCCCACCCGGTGCCCGCTCCCGCCTCGCCGGCGCCCAGGGCGAGGACGGTGACCCGCGGCAGCCGCGGGTCCACGGCCGCGCCCCCGCGCACCGGCGCCCGCGGGGCGGTGCGGCGCGCGCGCGCCGAGGGGTCCGCCCAGGCCGGCAACCCGTCGGCGAGGCCGGTGGCCGCGGTGGCCAGGTCGACGCCGACGACGGGGGCGATGCCGGCCGCCGTGCACGCGCGCACGAACTTCACCGCCCCGTAGAGGCCGTCGCGGTCGGTGAGCGCGAGGGTGTCCATCCCCAGCGCCGCCGCCCGGGCGACCAGGTCGGCGGGTGTGGAGGTGCCGTGGCGCAGGGAGTACCCGGAGGCGACGTGCAGGTGCGGGAACGGCGGTGGTGCGAACACGAGGGGGACGTCCTCCGGGGAACGTGCCCGCGGGGAAGGACGGAGCAGCGGTGGGTGCGGTGGCGATGGGCGGAGCGGTGGGAGTTCGCGGGGAAGGAGGTGGCGGGGTGCGGCGCGGACCGCGCCCCGCCGGTGTCAGCCGGCCAGCGGGTGGACGGCGCTGAGGCCGAGCATCGACTCCACGACGCGGTGGAAGCGCTCCGCGGCGGCGAGCAGGGCGTCCGCGGCGGCGGCGTCCACCGCGCCGCTGCGACCGGCCTCCACGGCGGAACGCGTCGCCGCGGTCGCGGCGAAGAGGTCCGCCCACTCCTGCAGCGAGTCGTCGAGGCGCGGCAGCATCTCCCAGACGCTGCGGGGGCTGCTGCGCCGCGGGCCGGCCGGGCGGCCGCGCACCGCGACGAGCGCGGCACCCGCCCGCAACGCCGACAGGTGGGCGTGCACGTACCGGTCGGCGGGGTCGTCCGCGCGCATCGCCGCGACGAGCTCGGCCTCGCAGCGTTCGAGGAGGTCGAGCGCCGCGGTGGTGAGCGGCCGGGGGACGTCGGGGATGTCGGAGGTGCTGGACGCGGTGGTCATCGCGAGCTCCTGTGCGATCTGGCTGAGAGGTGTGGCGTCGGTGGTGCCTTCGGGTGGTGCCTTCGAGTGGTCCGGTGAGGGTGTGCGGTCAGTCGCTGACGCGCAGCAGCTGCCACGCGCCGTCCGTGCCACCAGGAGCAGTGGTACCAGCACCCTCCGACACGGCCGCCGTCCCGAGCGCGACGGAGCGGGCGAGGTCGTAGACGCCGCTCGCCGCGCAGCGCCCCACGCTGGCCTCGACCCGGAAGACCTCGCGCTCGAGGTCGCCGAGCTCCAGGACCGGCCGGGCGGCGGTCGCCGCCCCGCCGCGACCGGCTCCCACCGCCGTCACCGCGGGCTCGTCACCGTGCACGGCGGCGACCGCGGAGTGCTCCCACCACGCCCGGCGCTCCCGCCACCGGGACAGCAGCTCCCGGACCACGTACAGCCGCCCGCGCCAGACGAACTGCACCGGGGCGTCGTGCGCCTCGCCCAGCGCACCGGACCGGACGTGCACCTCGTCGGAGAACCGTCGCACCGCTGTTCACCCTCCCCGCTGGAACCGGCACCGCGGGTGCTCCCGCGGTGGGCGGGCCGGGGGAAGCGGCCCAGGACGACGCACCCGGCGGCGCGGCCCGCGGAGCTTCCCCTCCCCGCGGGCCGCACCACCGAGCGGCCACCACGCTCGAACAACCGTTCGAACGCACTTCGAAGCTACACCACGGGCCTCGGGCCGCGTCAACGGCGAATCGGCCGTCCACACGGCCGGATCACCGCTCGCCGCCGGGGGGGGGGGAGGGCGGCCACCCGATCGGCCGACGAGTTGTCCACAGGCGCCCCGCCGCCGCCCGCGGGGAGGCGGCGCCGCGTGCCACCGTGCGCGGGTGATCCCGCTCCGCCCGGCCGCCGTCCCCGTCGCCGCCCTGACCGCCCTCGGGCTGCTCACCGGCTGCTCGGGACCGGCGCCGTCCACCCCGGCGCCGGCCCCCGCCGCCACCGGGGCCGCCGCGGCCGCGCCAGCGGGACCGGCACCCCAGGCCCCGCCGACCCCATCGGCCCCGGTCCAGACGCCGGCCGCGTCGACGCCGACGCCGCTGGCGACGAGGTCCCTGCCGGCGCCGGAGCTCGACCCGCTGGGGCGGGTGCGCACCGAGGAGGGTGCGAGCTACTTCGCGGTCCACTTCGTCGCCGTGCTCAACCACGCCCGCGAGACGGGCGACCCGAGCCTGCTGCGGCAGATCTCCGACCCCGGCTGCACGGGGTGCGCCTACTACGCCGAGGAGATCGACGAGTACCGCAAGCGGGGCTACTCGAATGTGGGTCTGGAACTCGTCTTCCGCGGAACTGACTACGACTACTGGCACCCCCAGTCGGGAGAACTCGGCCTCACGGTGATCACCGACCGGTCAGCACACAGCGTCGTGGATGCCGTTGGCACGGTCATCGACGAAGTTCCAGAACTCCTCGACGGTCGGACCGCTCTGGACTTGAAGTGGCTGCAGAACCGGTGGGTCGTGTGGGAGGTCGAATGAGGCGCAAGCGACTGGTGATCGCCGGGGGCGCCGCACTGGCCCTGACATTCTCGGCTTCGCCGAGCACTGCAACAGCCAAGCCGAACTCCTCTGGAGTCGCGCTGGGGAGCGATGTGGTCGTCGATGCTCAGACCTCAGTTCCTGGAAGACGAACCGGCGACTCCATGGGACGGTCCGCACAAGGCCCATCGGGCCCACCCGTCACCGTCGTCCGCACGCCGGCCTGCAGCCGCAACACCCCCGACATGCCCGTGGGGGACAACTCCTGCCGCGCGGCCGGCGCGAACTGCCCCCCGGGGGAGCTGCTGACCACGGTCTGGGCACGCACCGGCGAGGGGCCGTGGACCAGCCGCGGGACCCGGTGCACCAGCGAGGCCGCCGCGGCCGGCACCCCCGTGCAGGTGCCGGCCGTGACGCTCGCCGACCTCCAGCGCGTCGGCCTGCCGGCCGGGGCGGTCGAGGTCCAGCCCGGCGACGGGCAGGCGCTCGTCAACGTGCCCGTCATCGTGCACACGCGGGCCGAGACCGTCGTCCGCGACACGACCGTCCTGGGGTTCCCGGTGACCGTCCGCGCCACCCCGGTCTCGTGGACGTGGTCCTTCGGCGACGGCGGGACGCTGGGCCCCACGGACGTCCCCGGGGCGCCGTACCCCGCGCACGACCTCACCCACACCTACGTGCGGAGCGGGGACCACGAGATCGTCCTGACCACCGCCTACCGCGGGGAGTACACGATCGCGGGGCTGCCGTACCGGCCGGTCGAGGGGCTGGCCACGGTCGTCTCCGAACCGGTGCCGATCCACCTGCTGGAGGGCACCGACGTGCTCACGCGCTGACGCCCGGGACCACCGGCGGTCCCGGCCGCAGGCCTGTCCGCAGGCCCGTCCGCAGGCCCGTCCGCTCGGCGCGACGACGGGCCCGCACGGCTCTACCGTTGTGGTGCATGAGGTGGACGGGGACGCGCGAGGCGCCGGCCGGCGGGCCGGTCGCGGCGTCACCGCCCCGTGCACCGGTCCCGGCCGTCGAGGCCACGGTGGCGGCCCTGGTGGCGCTCGGCGCGAGCGGTGAGGTCCGGGAACTGCCCGCCGACCTGTGCGGACCGGCCGAGGTGGCCGCCCACCTCGGCGTGGCGCCCGCGGCGCTCGCTCGGACGACCGTGCTCACCACCCGGGACGGGCGGCGGCTGATGGTGGTCTCCTCGCGGGTGCACCGGCTGTTCCCGCCGGCGCTGGCGGCCGTGCTCAGCGAGCCGGAGCTGACCCTCGACGACGACGTCGACGTCCTGCACCGCACCGGCGCCGTCCTGGGCTCCGCCTCCCCCGTCGGGCTCGCCGAGCCGATGCCCACCTTCGTCGACGTGGCCCTGGCCCTGCACCCGGTCGTCTGGGTCCCCGCCGGGCACCCGCACGCGCTGTTCCGCACCCGCTACGACGAGCTCCTCCGCCTCACCGGAGGGCACCCCGTCGAGATCGGATGAGCGGACCGGAGGGCCTGGCCGTCCACCTCGTGGAGCAGGCGGGGGCGGGGGCGCCGCAGGTGGTGCTCGTGCACGGCCTGGGCAGCGCCGCGAGCACCTGGTCGCTCGTCGTGCCGCACCTGGCGGCGGAGCACCGGCTGGCCCTCGTCGACCTGCCCGGCCACGGCGAGAGCCCACCCGTGGACGACGTCGACGAGATGAGCCCGCGCGCCCTCGGGCGGCGGCTGCACCGCCTGGCCCGGCGGCTCGCCCGGGAGGGCGGGCGGCCCGTGCACCTCGTGGGCCACTCGCTGGGGGGCTGGGCCTGCCTGGAGGCCGCCGCGGACGACGGCGAGGCCACCGGGCGGGAGGGCGCCGAGCCCGCCGTCGCCACCGTCACCGCGCTCACCCCCGCGGGGTTGTGGACCGCCCCGCGACGTCGCCCGCCGCTGCTGCCGACCGGTCAGCAGTTCGCCCGGTGGGCGGCCCGGCTGCCGGTCGACGTCACCGCGAGCGCGTGGGGGCGGGCGCTGGCGTTCGGCGCGACGAGCGCGGCTCCGCGCCGGCTGCCCCCCGAGGTGGCGCGCACCGCGGTCGCCGCGGTCGCCGCCGCCGCGGGCTACGCCGCCGCCGACGCGGGGATCGCCGCGGGCCTCTTCGAGCGCGCCGGGCAGGTGCGGGTTCCGGTGGCGGTCGTCGCCGGCCGGCGCGACCGGGTGGTGCCGCCCTCGCACCTGCTGCGCGCCTGCGCGCCGGCGCACGCGCGGTGGCTGGAGTGGGAGGCGTGCGGTCACGTGCCGGCGTGGGACCGGCCCGCCGACGTCGCAGCGCTCGTGCGCGAGCAGGTGGCGCTCGCCGGGGACGGCGGCTGACGCCCGGCGGGCGTCACCGGGCCGGGGCGCCGGAGCGCGCTGCCGGGCGCCCCGGCGCGGGCGGCACGCGGCGCCCGTAGCCTCGGCGCGTGCCCACCGACCCCCCGCGCTCCCCCGGCGCGCCCGCGCTCGTCACCCTCGACGTGTGGACGGTCCCGCCGCGACGGGTCGCCGGTGCGCTGTGGCGGATGGCCGCCGACCGGCCCGCGCTGGCCCGCACCCCCGGCGCCCGCTTCAGCAAGCTCATGGGCACCGGCAGCGGGCGCACCTTCACCGTCCGCGACGCCGACCCGCGCCGCTGGGCGCTGCTCGTCGCGTGGGCCGAGGCCGACGACGCCGACCGCTTCGAGCGCTCCGCGACGGTGCAGGCCTGGCGGCGGCTGGCCGCCGAGCGCCTGCAGGTGCGCCTGGCGCCGCTGACCAGCCGCGGCCGCTGGTCCGGGGCCGAGCCGTTCGGCGGGCGCCGCCGCGACGCGCACGAGGGGCCCGTCGCCTCCATCACCCGTGCGCGGCTGCACCCGGCGAGGGCCGCCTCGTTCTGGCGCTCGGTGCCGCCGGTCTCGCAGCAGCTGCACGGCGTGCCGGGGCTGCGCTGCGCGCTGGGCATCGGGGAGGCGCCGCTGGGCTACCAGGGCACCTTCTCGCTGTGGGAGTCCACGGACGCGCTGCGCGCCTTCGCCCACCGCACCAGCGCGCACCGCGACGTGGTGCGGCGCACCCCGCGGGAGGGCTGGTACGCCGAGGAGCTGTTCGCCCGCTTCGCCGTCCTCGACGTGCGCGGCACGCTGGACGGGCGGACCCCCTGAGCCGAGCGGGTGGTGGCGCGGGCGCGGCGGCACCCGCGCGCCGGCGCGGCGGCGACCCCGGGGGCGTGGAACCGTCGTCCTGGGTGCGTCAGCTGCCGTCGGCCCTCGGCAGCGCCCTCGTGGCGCTGTGGGCCTGGGGCCCGCGCCCGGAGCAGGTCCACCCGCACGGCTCGCCGGGTGCC
Organism: Kineococcus aridisoli; assembly: GCF_050871885.1. NCBI lineage: Bacteria > Bacillati > Actinomycetota > Actinomycetes > Kineosporiales > Kineosporiaceae > Kineococcus > Kineococcus aridisoli. Next base: position 23,687 of record NZ_JBJLSF010000045.1, read on the forward strand.
GGCTCCCGGTGGGACCGCGGCCACCGCGCGCTCTGGACGGCCGGACGGGTGCTCGGCTGGCTGTGCCTGGCCGTCGCCCTCGCCGGGCTGTGCGCGCTGGCGCACCTGCTCACCACCCGCTGACCACCCGTCGGCCACCCGTCGGCCACCCGTCGGCGCCCACCGGGGCGGGTGCCGCAGCCCGCTCCTAGAGTGCTGGCCGTGCCCCTTCGACTCGCACCGGCGCTGGCCGGGGCCCTCACGGGTGCGGCCGTGCTCACCCAGGTCGCCCACCCCCTGCTGCGCGGGCGGGCGCTGCACCGCACGACCATCGGCTCGGTCGCGGCGTTCTCCGCCGCCGCGGTCACCGACGCGGCCCGCCGCGGCGGTCTGCGCGCGGGCCTGGCGACGCTGGCCGTGGCCGGCGGGCTCGGCCTGGCCGCGGAGGTGGTGGGCACCCGCACGGGCCGGCCGTTCGGGCACTACCGCTACGCGCGCTCCCTGGGCCCGCAGGTGCTCGGCGTGCCCGTCGTCGTGCCGCTGGCGTGGACGATGCTCGCCCAGCCCGCGCTGCAGCTGGGCCGGCGGCTGGCCCGCGACCTGGAGCGCCCCGCCCGCGACGTCGTCGCCGTCGGCACCGCGGCGTGGACGCTGGCGAGCTGGGACCTCTTCCTGGACCCGCAGATGACCGCCGAGGGGCACTGGGCCTTCGAGCAGCCGCACCCGCACCTGCCCGGGGTGCCCGGGATCCCGCTGGGCAACTACGCCGGCTGGCTGCTGACCGCCACGCTGATCTGCGCCGCGCTGCACGCCGCCGTGCCCGCCGAGGAGGTGCCCCCCACCGCGCCCGCCGAGGCCGCGCCCGCCGAGGTCGTGCCCGCCACCGTGCCCGCCGCGCTGCTCGGCTGGACGTGGGCGGGCTCGACGCTGGCCAACGCCGTCTTCTTCCGCCGCCCGCACGTGGCCGCCTACGGCGGTGCCGCGATGGGCCTGACGGTGCTGCCCTACCTGCGCTCGGTGCGCCGGGACGCGCGGTGAGCGCGGCGAGGGGGACGGCCGCCGGGACCTGGCGCGCGCTGACCTGGGCCGGCTCCGCGGCGGCGACCGCGCTGACCGCGCACTCCCTGCTCAACGCGCGGGCGCTGCGCACCCCGCAGCTCGACCCGCCCGAGGTGCGCGGGCGGGTGAGCGTGCTGGTGCCGGTGCGCGACGAGGAGGGGCGCGTCGGGACCTGCCTGACCTCGCTGCTGGACCAGCTGGCCCTGCCCGACCACGAGGTGCTCGTCTACGACGACGCCTCCACCGACCGCACCGCCGACGTCGTCGAGGCCGTCGCGGCCGCGGACCCCCGCGTGCGGCTGCTGCGCGGCGACGGGCCGCCGGCGGGCTGGCTGGGCAAGGCGCACGCCTGCCAGCGGCTGGCCGAGGCCGCCACCGGCGAGGTCCTCGTCTTCGTCGACGCCGACGTCGTGCTCGCCCCGCACGCCGTGGCCGCGGGCGTGGACCTGCTGCGCGGCACCGGCCTGGACCTGCTGTGCCCCTACCCGCGCCAGCTGGCGCTGACGTGGAGCGAGCGCCTGGTGCAGCCGCTGCTGCAGTGGTCGTGGCTGACGACGCTGCCGCTGCGGCGCGCCGAGGTCTCCGCCCGCCCCTCGCTGGCCGCGGCCAACGGGCAGTTCCTGCTGGTGGACGCCGCGGCCTACCACCGCGCGGGCGGGCACGCCGCCGTGCGCACCGAGGTCCTCGACGACATCGCCCTGCTGCGCGCGGTCAAGGCCGCCGGCGGCCGCGGCGGCGTGGCCGACGGCACGGCGCTGGCGACCTGCCGGATGTACGAGGACTGGCCAGCGCTGCGCGAGGGGTACGCGAAGTCGCTGTGGTCGGCGTTCGGCTCCGGCCCCGGCGCGGTGGCCGTCGGTGCGGGTCTGGCGCTGACGTACCTGCTGCCGCCGCTGGCCGCCCTCACGGGCTCCCCCGTGGGCGCCGCCGGCTACCTCGCGGCCGTCGTGGGCCGCTACGCGGCGGCCGAGCGCACGGGCGGGCGCTCGCTGCCGGACGCCTTCGCGCACCCGGCCTCGGTGGCGCTGCTGCTGGGGCTGCTGGCCGACTCCCGGCGCCGGCACGCTCGCGGCGGGCTGGCGTGGAAGGGCCGCCCGCTGTGAGCCGGGTCGTCGTCGTCGGCGCGGGGCTGGGCGGGCTGTCGGTGGCCGCGCGGCTCGCCGCGCTCGGGCACGGGGTGGAGCTCGTCGAGCAGTCCGAGGAGGTCGGCGGCAAGCTCGGCTGGTACAGCCGGGACGGCTTCTCCTTCGACACCGGCCCCTCGCTGCTGACGCTGCCCGCGGTGCAGCGCGACCTGTTCCTCAAGACCGGCGACCCGCTCGAGAGCGTGCTGGACGTCGTGCCGCTGGACCCGGTGGCCCGCTACCGCTTCGCCGACGGCACCGGGCTGGACCTGCCCGGTGGCGGGCTGCCGCGCGTGGTGGACGCCCTCGACGAGGCGCTCGGCGCGGGCACCGGCGAGCAGTGGGCCGCCTTCCTGCGCCGCGCCTCCGACATCTGGGACGTCGCCCGCGAACCCTTCCTGGAGTCCCCGCTGGAGGGGTCGCGGACCCTGCTGCGGCTGGCGCGCAGCACCTCCGACGTCCGCACGGTGGCCCCGTGGTCCAGCCTGCGCTCGCTGGGGCGCCGCTACCTGCACGACGAGCGCCTGCGGGTCCTGCTGGACCGCTACGCCACCTACTCCGGCTCGCACCCGGCCAAGGCGCCCGCGGCGCTGGCGACCGTGCCGTTCGTGGAGCAGGCGTTCGGCGCCTGGTACGTGCGCGGCGGGCTGCACCGGCTGGCGCTGGCCGTGGCCGACCGCGCCCTCGAGCGCGGCGTGCGGCTGCGGACGGGCACCGCGGTGGACGCGGTGCTCACCGAGGGCGGGCGCGCCAGCGGCGTGCGGCTGGCCGACGGCGGGGTGCTGCGCGCCGACGTCGTCGTCTCCGCGGTCGACGCCGCCCAGCTGTACGGCCGGCTGCTGCCGCGGCCGCGCTCGCGGCCGGCGCCGCGGCGGCGCTCCTCGTCGGGGTTCGTGCTGCTGCTGGCCCTCGACGGGCGCACCCCGGGCCTGCGCCACCACACGGTGCTCTTCCCCGACGACTACGACGCGGAGTTCGCCGACCTGGCCGCCGGGCGGCCGGTGGCCGACCCGACGGTGTACGTCAGCGCCCCCGACGACCCCGCGCTGCGCCCGCACGAGGACTGCGAGGCGTGGTTCGTCCTCGTCAACGCACCCGTGCACGACCCCGGCGGCCGCGCGCCGGGCGGCACCGACTGGCGCGACGCCGGGCTCGTCGAGCGGTACACCGGCACGGTGCTGGACGCGCTCGCGGCCCGCGGCCTGGACGTGCGGGCCCGGCTGCGGTTCGCGCAGGTGCGCACCCCGGCGGACCTGGAGGCGCTGACCGGCAGCGACGGCGGCGCGATCTACGGCACCTCCAGCGACGGGGCCCGCTCGGCGTTCCTGCGCCCGGCCAACCGCTCACCGGTGCCGGGGCTGTTCCTCGTCGGCGGCAGCGCCCACCCCGGCGGCGGGCTGCCGCTGGTGGGGTTGTCGGCGCGCATCGTCGCCGACCTCGTCGGCTCCGCCTGAGGACCGGCTCCTCCGGGGACCGCCCGGCGGTCCGGTCCGCCGGGGCCGTCAGAGCCGGCGGCCCAGGGCGCCGGCCACCTGCACGAAGCCGATGAGCCCGAGCACCGCCCACACCCCGGCCCCCAGGGTCGCCCAGTCCAGCCAGGCGACGACGGCGGTGGCGACCGCCCCGGCCGCGGCGATCGCCAGCCGCACGGGGCGCTCGGCGACGCTGACGACCCCCACGTCGGCGACCCCGAGCCCCTGGGCGCGGGCGCGCAGGTACTCCTGCAGCTGCGCGAGGCCGCCGGCCGTCAGGGCGAGCCAGGCGGGGGCACCGCACCCCCACAGCACCAGGGCGCACGCCGCGTCCCCGACCCGGTCGGCGACGGCGTCCAGCAGCGCGCCGCGGTCGCTGGTGCGGCCGCTGACGACCGCGACCGCGCCGTCGAGGCTGTCGAGCAGCCCGGCCGCCACGAGCAGCGCCCCGGCCGCCACGGCGGCCCCGCCGCCGCGACCGCCCGCCACCGCGGCGACCGCGGCCAGGACCGCGAGCGCCAGCCCGGTGAGCGTCACCGCGGCCGGGGCGAGCCCGGCCGCGGCCAGCGGGCGGGCGACGGCGTGCACCGCCGTGAGCCAGCCGCGCACCAGCCCGCCGGCGTGCGCACCGCCGTGCAGCGACGACCAGCGCCGCAGGTAGCTGTCGCGGTCCATCCCAGGCACCCGGCCACGGTAGGACCAGCCCCTGCGTGACCTGCCCGTGACCAGCGGCGACGTCTGCTGGCCCCTCGCTCCGGGCGTGCCTAGAGTGCCCTCGTGCCGCCCGCCTCCCCCGCCTCCCCCACGGACACTGCGACACTCCCGGACGTGCAACCACGCGCCATCGAGGACACGTCGGAGCTGAGGACGGCGGTGTCGGAGGTCCTCGCGGACTTCCTCGCCGACCAGTCCGCGGTGCTGCAGGAGGTGAGCGAGGACTGCGCACCGGTGCTGGAGGCCGTCTCCGCCCTGCTGCGCGGCGGCAAGCGGCTGCGGCCGGCGTTCTGCTACTGGGGCTGGCGCGGGGCCGGCCCGGACCTGCCCGACGAGGGCGTGGTCGCGGCGGCCGCGGCGCTGGAGCTGTTCCAGGCGGCGGCGCTCATCCACGACGACGTCATGGACGACTCCGACACCCGCCGCGGGCAGCCGGCGGCGCACCGCCGCTTCGAGGCGCTGCACCGGCGGGCGGGCTGGGACGGCAGCAGCACCCGCTTCGGCCTGGCCGGGGCGGTGCTGGCCGGCGACCTGTGCCTGGCCTGGAGCGACGAGCTGTTCTCGCGGGCGGCGCTGCCCGCGGACGCCCTGGCGCGCGGGCGGCGGGTCTTCAACGTCATGCGCACCCAGCTCATGGGCGGTCAGTACCTGGACATGCTGGAGCAGGCCTCCTCCACCCAGCAGGGGGCCGCGGGAGCCGTCGAGCGCGCCCGCAGGGTGGTCACCTTCAAGAGCGCCAAGTACTCCATCGAGCACCCGATGCTGCTGGGCGGCTCGATCGCCGGCGCACCGGCGGGCCTGCTGGCGGACTACTCGCGCTTCGGCCTGGCCCTCGGCGAGGCCTTCCAGCTGCGCGACGACGTCCTCGGCGTCTTCGGCGACCCCGCCGAGACGGGCAAGCCCGCGGGCGACGACCTGCGCGAGGGCAAGCGGACGGTCCTCGTCGGGCTCGCCGCGCAGGCCGCCACCCCCGCGCAGACCGCCGTCCTGGAGCGGCTGCTGGGTGCGCCGGACCTGGACGCCGACGGGGTCGAGGCGCTGCGCACCGTGCTGGTGGACACCGGCGCCCTCGACGGCGTCGAGGAGATCATCGCCCAGCAGGTCGACGTCGCGTGCGCCACCCTCGAGGCCGCCGACCTGACCGCACCGGCCCGCGCGGCGCTGCACGAGCTCGTGGTGGCCGCCACCAGCCGCCGCTCCTGAGCTCCACCGCACCACCGGACACCGCACCACCGGCTCCACCGCACCACCCCACCGCCGAGCAGACGACGGACAGGAACCACCGTGAGCCTCCGCACCAGCACCGCCCGCACCCTCGACTGGCTGCCCGGCCGCACCCGGCACGTCAGCGGCCGCACCGACGAGGTCGTCGTCGTGGGGGCCGGCCTCGCCGGCCTGTCCGCCGCGATGCGCCTGGCGGGAGCCGGGCGCTCCGTCACCGTCCTCGAGCGCGAGGACGTGCCCGGCGGGCGCGCCGGGCTCGTCGTGCGCGACACCGCCGACGGGCAGTACCGCTTCGACACCGGCCCGACGGTGCTGACGATGCCCGACCTCATCGCCGACTGCTTCGACGCGCTCGGCGAGGACATGGCCGACTGGCTTGACCTGCACCCCGTCGACCCGCTGTACCGGGGCAGCTACGCCGACGGCTCGCAGCTGCTGGTCTCCGCCGACGTCGAGCGCACCGCCACCGCGATCGGCGAGCTGTGCGGGGCCGCCGAGGCGGACGGCTACCGCCGCTTCGTCGAGCACGTGGGGAACCTGTACCGCTACGAGATCCGCGACTTCATCGACTCCAACATCGACACCCCGCTGGACCTGCTGCGCCCCAACCTGGTGCGCCTGCTGGCCGCCGGCGGCTTCCGCAAGATGGCCCCCGAGGTCGGCAAGTTCCTCAAGGACCCGCGCACCCAGCGGATGTTCTCCTTCCAGGCCCTGTACGCCGGCCTGTCGCCCTACGACGCGCTGGCCCTGTACGCCGTCATCGCCTACATGGACTCCGTCGCCGGGGTCTTCTTCCCCCGGGGCGGCATGCACGCCCTGCCGACGGCGATGGCCGCAGCCGCCGAGAAGCACGGGGTGCAGTTCCACTACGGCACCGAGGTCACCGGCGTGGAGCGCAGCGGCGGGCGGGCCACCGCCGTCCTCACCGCCGACGGGCGCCGCTTCGCCGCCGACGCGGTCGTGCTCAACCCCGACCTGCCGGTGGCGCGGCGCGACCTGCTCGGCGCGCCCGTGCGCCGCCGGCTCGCCTTCTCCCCGTCCTGCTACCTGCTGCTGGCGGGCTCGAGCGCGGACTACCCCGACCCGGTGCACCACTCCATCCACTTCGGCACCGCCTGGAAGGAGGTGTTCGCCGAGCTGCTGGACGGGCGGCTGATGAGCGACCCCTCGGTCCTGGTCTCCCGCCCGACCGTCTCCGACCCCTCGCTGGCCCCGGCCGGCAAGCACGTCTACTACGTGCTCTTCCCGACGCCGTCGCTGTCGGCGGGCGGGCCCGGCCGGCGCATCGACTGGGACGAGGTCGGCCCCCGCTACCGCGAGCACGTCATGCAGGTGCTGGAGCAGCGCGGCTACGGCGGCTTCGCCGACGCGGTCGAGGTGGAGGACGTGACGACCCCGGCGGACTGGGAGCGGCGCGGGATGGCCGACGGCGCCCCGTTCGCCTCCTCGCACTCCTTCCGGCAGACCGGGCCGTTCCGGCCGGGCAACCTGTGGGGCGAGAACGTGGTGTTCACCGGCTCCGGCACCCAGCCGGGCGTGGGGGTGCCCATGGTGCTCGTCTCCGGCCGGCTGGCGGCCGAGCGCGTCACCGGCCGCGACCGCCGCTACCGTTCGCGGGCATGGCGCTGACACCACCGGCCGAGGTCCTCCTGCCCCGCAGCAGCGCCGCGGCGCTCGACGCGGCCGCGCGCACGGACCCGGCGCTGCACGAGCCGAGCCTGCGCGCCGCGTTCGAGGCGTGCCGGCTGCTGCACGCCGAGCACGGCAAGACGTACTACCTGGCCACGCTGCTGCTGCCGCCGGCCAAGCGGCCCTACGTGTGGGCGCTGTACGGCTTCGCCCGCTACGCCGACGAGTTCGTCGACTCCCTCACCGACCCGGACCCCGACGCGCTCGTGGAGTGGTCGGAGGGCTTCCTCAAGGCGCTGGAGGCCGACGGGCCCACCGACCCGGTGGGGCGGGCGATGGCCGCCACCATGCGCCGCTGGGACATCCCCCGCGCCCACGTGGAGGCGTTCCTGGACTCGATGCGGATGGACATCACCGAGACCGGCTACGCCACCTACGAGGACCTGCGCCGCTACGTCTACGGCTCGGCGGCGGTCATCGGCCTGCAGATGCTGCCCGTGCTGGAACCCGTCGCCCCGGGCGCGGAGGGGCCGGCGCAGGCGCTGGGCGAGGCGTTCCAGCTGTCCAACTTCATCCGCGACGTCGGCGAGGACCTCGACCGGGGGCGGGTGTACCTGCCGGCCGAGGACCTCGACGCGTTCGGCGTCAGCCGCGCGGACCTGCTGGCCGCGCGCGCGGCCGGGACGACACCGCCGGCGGTGCGCGAGCTGCTGGCCTTCGAGACGGCCCGCACGCGCGAGCTGTACGCGCAGGCGCAGCCGGGGCTGGCGATGGTGCACCCCACCAGCCGCGACTGCCTGCGCACCGCCTACGAGCTGTACGGGGGCATCCTCGGCGCCGTCGAGGACGCCGGCTTCGACGTCATCGGCCGGCGGGTGGCCGTCGGGGTGCCGCGCCGGCTGGCGGTGGCGGTGCCGGGGCTGGTGCGTGCGCGCCTGGCCCGGGTGCGCGAGGCGCGCTGGCAGCGGCTGCCGGGCTGAGACCCGCTCCCCGCGGCCCTCGCCGGGACCGCGGGGAGCGCCCGCCTCAGAAGCCCAGGGCCTGCGCCCGCCGCCGGACCTCCGTCTTGCGGTTGGCGCGCAGGGCGTCGATCGGCGTGCCCGGCAGCGTGTCGTCGGGGGTGTGCAGCCAGCGGATGGCCTCGGTGTCGGAGAAGCCGGCGTCCGCGAGCACCGACAGGGTGCCGCGCAGGTGGTTCAGCGGGCCCTCGGGAGTGACGAACGAGGCCGGCACGGAGGCGACGCCGCGCTCGCCGCGGCGCACTGCGACGAGCTCGCGCTCCTGCAGCCAGCGCCGGACGTCGCGCTGGTCGACGCCGGCGACCTGCGCGACGTCGGGGACGGTGAGCCACTCGGGCACGACGGGGTCCAGGTCGTCGCCCTTCTCGCGGGCGAACTCTGCTCTCAACGGTGCGGACACCCCTCCAGTCTGCCGCCCCGCCGCCGCGATCACGACTCGCCCGGGCACCTCCCACGACGGCGCGGGCCGGTCCGACATCGTGGGGCCGTGGTGCGCCGTCGGCGCAGCGGTGGTCCGCTAGGTTCACAGGCGCCCCAGCAGCCCCGCCGGCACCGCCAGCACCGCCGGCACCAGGCGCCGCAGACGTCACGACCTCCGGAGGAGCCCGCCATGACCGACGAGCACGAGCCGACGGGTCCCACGACGCCCGCGGACCGCGAGGAGCAGGGCCCCCGCAAGCGCGGGCGCTGGCTCGCGGCCGCCCTCGTGGGCGCCGCCGCCCCCACCGCCGTCGTCCCCGCGGCGCACGCCGGCACCCCCGCCGCCGCGCACGCGGCGACCCCCGCGGCCGGCCAGGCCGCCACGGCACCCGAGCAGGTCGTCACCGTGCGCCGCGGTGAGACCGTCGGCGGCATCGCCGCCCGCACCGGCACGAGCGTGCAGGCGATCGTGGAGGCGAACGGCCTGGACGGGCGGGCCTCCATCGTCGAGGGGCAGCGGCTGCGGATCCCGCTGCCGCAGGCCGTCGGCAGCGACGACGCCGAGGCGGGCGGTGCCTCCGGCACGTACGAGGTGCGCAGCGGCGACACCCTGGGCGCCATCGCCGCCGCCCACGGCACCACCGTCGGCGCGCTGCGCGAGGCCAACGGCCTCGACGCGCGCGGCTCCATCCGGGCCGGGCAGGTGCTGCGGCTGGCCGGGGGCGCGGCGGCCGCCCCCGCCCGCCCCGCGGCGAGCGCCACCTACACCGTGCGGGCCGGCGACACCCTCTCGCACATCGCGCTGGCCACCGGCACCGGCGTCGACGAGCTCGTCGAGCTCAACGGCCTGGACGCCACCGGCTTCATCGTCGAGGGGCAGCGGCTGCGCGTCGGCGGGCAGGCCGCGCCCGCCGCCGAGGAGGCCGACGAGCAGGAGGCCGAGCAGGCCACCCAGGCGCCGACGGTGAGCGCGGCCGTGGCGGCCAACCGGGCCCGCCTGCAGGACAGCGACCAGCCCGGCCGCGAGGAGATGCGCGAGATCATCCGCTCCACGGCGGTGCGCCTGGGCGTCGACCCGTCCCTCGCGCTGGCCGTCGGCTACCAGGAGTCGGGCTTCAACATGCGGGTGGTCTCGCACGCCAACGCGATCGGCGCCATGCAGGTCATCCCGAGCTCCGGGCAGTGGGCCTCCGACCTGCTCGGCGAGCCGATCGACCTCTTCGACGCGCGCGACAACGCCAAGGCGGGGGTGGCGATCCTGCGCACGCTGGTCGCGAACAACCCGCCGGACGTCGCGATCGCCTCCTACTACCAGGGGCAGGCCTCGGTGCGCTCGCGCGGCATGTACGACGACACCCGCCGCTACGTGGCCAACGTGCAGACCCTGCAGGCCCGCTTCTCCTGACCGGCCCCGCGTCCCCGGGCGGCACCGCGCGACGCGCGGCGTTGCCCGGGGCCGGCGCCCGCTCTGCCTAGACTCGCTGACCGTGGACGCCACGCTCTCCGACCCCCTCGTGGGGCGACGCCTCGACGGGCGCTACCGCGTCCTGGGCCGGATCGGGCGCGGCGGCATGGGCGTCGTCTACCGCGCCCTCGACGAGCGGCTGGACCGCGAGGTCGCGCTGAAGGTGCTGCGCGCCGACCTGGCCCACGACCCGGTGGCGCGGCAGCGCTTCGTGCGCGAGGCCAAGTCCGCCGCGCGGCTGGCGCACCCGGGGGTGGTCGCCGTGCTCGACCAGGGCGTGGACACCGCCGGCGGCACCGAGACCGCCTACCTCGTCATGGAGCTCGTCGACGGCCGCACCCTGCGCGAGGTGGTCACCGAGCGCGGCGCGCTCACCCCCGGCGAGGCGCTGGCCACCACCGCCGACGTGCTCGACGCCCTCGCCGAGGCCCACCGCAAGGGCGTGCTGCACCGCGACGTGAAGACCGCCAACGTCCTCGTCGGCCGCGACGGCCGCGTCAAGGTCGCCGACTTCGGCCTGGCGCGCGCGGCCACGGCCTCCGGCCAGAGCACCACGGTCGGCATGGGCGACATCATGGGCACCGCCGAGTACCTGGCGCCCGAGCAGCTGGACACCGGTGAGAGCGACGCCCGCAGCGACGTCTACGGCGTCGGGGTCATGCTCTACGAGATGCTCACCGGCGCTCCCCCCTTCACCGGGGACAGCCCCTTCCGCATCGCCTACCGGCACGTGCACGAGCAGGTGCCGCCGCCCTCCAGCCGCGTCCCCGGCCTGCCGGCGGCCCTGGACGCCCTCGTGCTCGACGCGCTCGCCAAGGACCCGGACGAGCGGCCCGCCGACGCCACCGAGATGCTCGAGCAGCTGCGCGCGGTGCGCTCCTCCCTGACGCCGCAGCAGCTGGACGTGCGCCCCGAGCGCCCCGAGCGCCCCGAGCCGGTCGCCGCGCCCGGCTCGACGACCCGCCTGGGCGCCGTCGGCGCGGCACCCGCGAGCACCGCCGCGGCGGCCACGACCGCCACGACCCCGGCCGCCGCGACCGCGGCCGGGCAGCCGGCCGCTCGCAGCGGCGCCGAGCACGGGCACCGCAGCCGGCGCGGGCTGCTGGTGGGGCTGGTCCTGCTCCTGCTGGCGCTGGCCGGGGCCACCAGCTGGTACTTCCTGGCCGGTCCCGGCGCCTACACCACCACGCCGGCGGTCACCGGCCGCTCCCCCGCCGAGGCCGGCGCGGCGCTGCGCAGCGCCGGTCTGGGCGTGCAGCAGCGCGAGGAGTTCAGCGACACCGTCCCCGCGGGCGTGGTCCTGGCCACCGACCCCGGAGCCGGTGAGCGCGTGCGCAAGGACGGCAGCGTGGTCCTCGTCGTCAGCAAGGGCGTCGAGCAGTTCGCCGTGCCCGACGTCGTCGGCCGCCCGCGGGACGAGGCCGCCGACACGCTCACCGGCACCGGCCTGGCCGTCGGGGCCGTCTCCGAGGAGTACAGCGAGAGCGTCGAGGAGGGCCTGGTGATCCGCACCGACCCGGCGGCGGCCACCGTGCTCGCGCACGACACCCCCGTCGCCCTCGTGGTCTCCAGGGGTCGCGAGCCGATCGAGGTGCCCGCCGTGGCCGGCTCGCCGCTGGAGGCGGCCCGCACCGCGATCACGGGTGCCGAGCTCGCCGTCGGGGACGTCACCGAGCGGACCAGCGAGCAGGTGCCCGCCGGGCAGGTGATCTCGCAGTCCCCCGACTCCGGCACGCTCTTCCGCGGCGACCCCGTCGACCTCGTCGTCTCCACCGGCCCGCCGCTGGTGCAGGTGCCGCAGGTGCAGGGCCAGCAGGTGGCCGCGGCGCGCGAGGCGCTGGAGCGCCTCGGCTTCCAGGTGCGCGTCGAGAACGTCCTCGGCGGCATCTTCGGCACCGTCCGCTCCAGCGACCCCGCCGCCGGGCAGCCGATCCCCAAGGGCTCGACGATCACCCTCACCGTCGTCTGAACCGCACGCACCACGAGCAGGGCCCCGGGACCAGCGGTCCCGGGGC
>NZ_JBJLSF010000046.1:0-35234 GCF_050871885.1 Kineococcus aridisoli
CGCGGTGCACCGCGCGAGATCACCGCCGCAGGTGCGTGCGCGGGGGCTCGCAGGCGCGGGGCAAGGGCTCAGGGTGAGTGCTCGATCACGCTGCGCGATAGTCCGGCGACGCGTGAGGAGGTTCCGCGGAGGAGCCCCACGACCCGGTTAACGTACGCCCACGAGTCCGCCACGGGGGCGGCGCGGCGGGACGGGGGCGGGTGCACGTGGCGGACGCGCTGGCCGGTGCGGTCACGGGCGGCCTGCCCGCCGTCGGCGCGGTCCCGGCCACCCGCTCGGGCGAGCTCGTCCTCGTGCGCGACCCCGCCGAGGGGCTGCAGGTCAGCGCCCGCCGCGGTCTGGCCGGAGCCCCCGTGCCCGAGTGGCGCGTGCTCGCCGCCCGCGCCGGCCAGCCCCCCTTCACCGGACCGGACTGGCTGCGCGCCGTCCACGCCCACCTCGGCACCGGTGAGCCGCTGCTGGTCAGCGTGCGCCGCGACGGCCGGCTGCTGGCCTTCGGCGCCTTCGCCGTCCTCGGCGGCCCCCGTCCCCTCGTCACCTTCCTCGGGGCGGGCGGCAGCGACTACGCGGCCGTCCTCGCCGACCCGGGCGCCGGCGTCCCGGTGCCCCGGCTGCTGGCCGCCGTCCTCGACGGCCTCGTGCGCGAGGTCCCCGGGGCCCTGCTGGACCTCGAGCAGGTGCAGGCCGAGGGCGAGCTGCCGCTGCTCGTGGCCGAGTGGGCCGCCGCCCGCGGCTACGCGCTGCGCCGGCTGCCGCAGGCGACGGTGCACGCCGTGCCGCTTCCGGGGAGCGTCGAGGCCCACGACGCCGCGCTGGGCCGGCACGTGCGTCACGAGGAGCGCCGGCAGTGGCGCCGCCTCGCCGAGCGCGGCGAGCTCGTGGTCGTCGACGACCTGCTGGCCGGGCTGGCCGCGCTGCGCGAGAGCGACCCGGACACCGCCGAGGACCGCCTGGAGGAGCTCGTCGCCGAGCTCGCCGACGTCGACGCCGCCCACCCGCGCGCCGCCACCCGCCGCCACCCCTGGCGGGGGGCGTCCGGGCGCACCCTGACGGAGGTGCTGCGCACCGCGCCCGCCGGCGTCGTGCAGCTGTCGGGGCTGCGCGTGGACGGTGAGCTCGTCGCCTACGCCCTCTGCCTGGCCGGTCCCCGCGCGCTGCACGGGTACGTGCAGTCCTACCGCGCCCGCTACGCCGCCACCGGTCCCGGCACGCTGCTGCTGCTGCGCGTCCGCCGCCGCGCCCTGCTGTCGGGCTACCGGGAGCTGGACCTGCTGCGCGGCGAGGAGGACTACAAGCGCCGCCTGGAGCGCACCACCCGGCACACCGTGCGGCTGGTGCTGACGCCCGCCGCGGGGGAGCTGGTGCCCGGCCTCGCCGACCGGCTGGCCCTGCTGCGGCGCACCTACCGCGACGAGCTGCGCCGCCACGAGCGCCTCGGCCGGGGCGTGGACGCGGTGGCCGGTGCGGCCGAGGCCCTGCGCGGCGACCTCGCCCGCCGCGCCGCGGCGGTGCGCGGCGGCGTGACGAGCGGGATCGGCGGCGGGATCGGCCGTCGGGTCGGCGCCGGGGTCAGCGGGCTGCGACGGCCGCTGACGCGGCGGCCAGCTCCGCGCGCGTGGGCGGGGTGGCTCCGGCGCGCGAGCAGGTGACGGCCGCGGAGGCGACGGCCGTGGCCACCAGCGACTGCAGCGTGCCCAGCCCCAGGTGCCGCAGCCGCGGCAGCGCGGCGCCCCCCAGCAGGTCGTGCTCGGCCAGGGCGTGCAGCAGGCCGGACATGAAGGAGTCCCCGGCGCCCACGGTGTCGACGACGTCGACGCGCGGCGCCGGCACGTGCACCGTGCCCGCCCCGGCCACCGCGGTGGCCCCGGCGCCGCCGCGGGTCACCACGACGAGCGCGGGACCGCGCTCCTGCCAGCGCCGGGCCACGGCCTCGGCGTCCTCGCCGGGCAGCAGCCAGGCCAGGTCCTCGTCGGAGGCCTTGACGACGTCGGCGGCCTCGACGAAGGACTCCACCCGTGCCAGCGCCTCCTCGCGGGAGGCGAAGAAGGCGGGGCGCACGTTCGGGTCGTAGCTCGTGGTGACCCGCCCGCGCACCCCGCGCAGCACCTGCAGCGCGCTGTCGGCGCCCGGGGCGACGGCCGCGCCGATCGACCCGGTGTGCACGAGGTCGACGTCGGCCGGCACCTGCACCTGCGGCAGCCGCCACACGAGGTCGAACTCGTAGGTCGCCTTCCCCTCGGCGTCCAGCCGCGCGCGGGCCACCGACGTCGGGTCGCCGTCAACCGCGCCCGGCAGCAGCCGCACCCCCGCCCCGGCCAGGTGCGCGCGCAGCAGCCGCCCGTGCTCGTCGTCGCCCATCCGCGTCAGCAGGGCGACGTCGTGCTCCAGGCGCCCCAGCCCGTAGGCCACGTTGAGCGGGGAGCCGCCCGGGTGCTCGGCGACGTGCCCGGAGCCGGCGGTGGAGACGACGTCGACGAGGGCCTCGCCGATGACGACGCTGCGCGCCCGCCGCTCCCGCCCGCCCGGGTCGCCCATCAGCGCGGCCCCGTGAAGTCGACCGCCGCGTAGGCCTTGAGCTTGGACAGCTTGTGCTCGCTCTCCACCCGGCGGATCGTGCCCGACTTGGAGCGCATGACGATGCTGGAGGTGGTGATCGTGTCGCCGCGGTAGCGCACCCCGGAGACCAGCTCGCCCTCGGTGATGCCGGTGACGACGAAGTAGACGTTGTCGCTGGCCACGAGGGTCTGGGTGTCGAGCACGGCGTCCAGGTCGTGGCCGGCGTCGATCGCCTTCTGCTTCTCGTCGTCGTCGCGCGGCCACAGCCGGCCCTGGATGGCGCCGCCCATGCAGTGCATGGCGCAGGCGGTGATGATGCCCTCCGGCGTGCCGCCGATGCCCAGCAGCAGGTCCACGCCGGTGCCCTCGCGGGCGGCCATCACCGCGCCGGCGACGTCGCCGTCGGTGATGAACTTGATGCGCGCGCCCGCGTCGCGGACCTCCTGCGCCAGCTGCGCGTGGCGCGGGCGGTCCAGGATGCAGACCGTCACGTCCTCCACCGAGCGGCCCTTGGCCTTGGCCAGCTTGCGCACGTTCTCGCGCACCGGCAGCCGGATGTCGACGACGTCGGCGGCCTCCGGGCCCACGGCCAGCTTGTCCATGTAGAACACCGCGCTGGGGTCGTACATCGTGCCGCGCTCGGCGACGGCCAGGACGGCCACCGCGTTCGGCATGCCGCGGGCGGTCAGCGTGGTGCCGTCGATGGGGTCGACCGCGACGTCGCACTCCGGGCCGGTGCCGTCGCCGACGCGCTCGCCGTTGTAGAGCATGGGGGCGTTGTCCTTCTCGCCCTCGCCGATGACGACGGTGCCGTTCATGCTCACCGTGCCGATGAGCTTGCGCATGGCGTTCACGGCGGCGCCGTCGGCCTTGTTCTTCTCGCCGCGGCCCACCCAGCGCCCGCCGGCCATCGCGGCGGCCTCGGTGACGCGGACCAGCTCCATCGCCAGGTTGCGGTCGGGGGCCTCCTCGCCGACGGCGAGCGCCGGGGGCACCAGGGACGAGGACTGGGACATGGGCAACCTCCGGGGTGACCTGCGGGCGGCGACGCGCGTCGTCGGTCGCCGATGCTATCCGTCACCATGGGGGCGTGAGCACGACCGGTCCTCCGCCCGACGCACCCCCGAGCCCTGCTCCCGGTGAGGACCCGCGCGGCGTCCCGCGCACCCGGCACTCGGGGAACGTGCAGTCGATGGTCATCTCGATGGCCGTCATCCTCGCCTTCGTGGCCGTCGTCGTCTGGCTGCTGCCGCGGCCCAACGCCGTCGAGCAGCCGCCGGCGGACGTGCCCAACGCCGCGGCCGGCGCCGCCTCGCGGCTGCCGTTCACCCCGCCGGTGCCGACCGGCCTGGAGGGCTGGACGCCCACCTCCGCGCAGGTCAACCGCTCCACCGACGCCGTGCTCACCTGGCACGTGGGCTACCGCACCGACGAGGGCGAGTACGTGGCCGTCGAGGTGGCCCGGGACAGCACGCGGGCGTGGCTGAGGGCGCAGACCGCGAGCGGGGACGCCGACGGCAGCCAGGTCGTCGGCGGCCGGGACTGGGAGCGCTACCTGCAGGAGGACCGCGGCCGGCACAGCCTCGTGCGCACCCAGGACGGGCTGACCGTGGTGGCCACCGGGGAGAGCGGCTACGACGTGCTGGCCGAGCTCGTCACCGCGACCGAGGCCGGCTGGGCCGCGGCCGGCTCCACCTGGGGGTCCCCCGCGGCCGGCTGAGGCCGCTCAGCCCTCCTCGGGCTCCTCCTCGCCCGCGCCGGCCGCGCCGGCCGCGCCGGCCGCGCCCGCGCGCGCCGCGTCCAGGCGGGCCCGGGCGCCGTCCAGCCACCGCTCGCAGCGGTCCGCCAGGGCCTCGCCGCGCTCCCACAGCGCCAGCGCCTCCTCCAGGCCGGTGCCCCCGGCCTCCAGGCGGCGCACGACGTCGGCGAGCTCGTCGCGGGCCTCTTCGAAGCTCAGCTGGGCGGGGTCGGGAGTCTCCGGCACCGGGGGAGGCTACCCGCCGGCGCGGGCGGCCACCTCGCCGTCGGCCAGCCGGACGCGCAGCGCCGTGCCGGCGGGCGCGTCGGCGGCCGCGCGCACGAGGCGCACGTCCCCCTCGCCGCCCACGGCCTGCACGACGGCGTAGCCGCGCAGCAGCGTCGAGCGGGGCGAGAGCGCGCGCACGCTCGTGCGCAGGTGCTCCACCTCGACGGCCGCGCCCCGCAGCGCCGAGCCCAGGGCCCGCCGGGAGCGCTCGCGCAGCTCGCCGACCTCTGCCCGCCGGGTGCCCACGAGGACGTCGGGGGCCGCCAGCACCGGCCGGCTGCGCAGCGCGGCCACGAGGTGCTGCTCGCGCTCCAGGTGCCCCTCGACGGCGCGGCGGGCCCGCTCGCGCAGCTGCTCCAGCTGCTCCAGCTCCTCGGCGACGTCGGGCACGACCAGCCGGGCGGCGTCGGTGGGCGTGGAGGCGCGCACGTCGGCGACCAGGTCCAGCAGGGGGCTGTCCACCTCGTGGCCGATGGCCGAGACGACGGGCGTGCGGGCGGCGGCGACCGCGCGCACCAGGGCCTCGTTGCTGAAGGGCAGCAGGTCCTCGACGCTGCCGCCGCCGCGGGCGACGACGATGACCTCCACGGCCTCCTCGGCGTCCAGCTCCGCGAGGGCGGCGCTCACCTCGGTCACGGCGTGCGGGCCCTGCACGGCGACCTCGCGCACCTCGAAGCGCACGGCCGGCCAGCGCAGCCGGGCGTTGTCGACGACGTCGCGCTCGGCGGCGCTGGCGCGCCCGCAGACCAGGCCCACCACGCGCGGCAGGAACGGCAGCGGGCGCTTGCGCCCGGCGTCGAAGAGGCCCTCGTCGCCGAGCAGCCGCTTGAGGTGCTCCAGCCGGGCCAGCAGCTCGCCGACCCCGACGGGGCGCACGTCGTCGGCGGCGAGGCTGAGGCTGCCGCGCTTGGCGAAGAACTCCGGCCGCGCGTGCACGACGACGCGGGTGCCGTGGGCCAGCCCGTCCGGCAGCGCCTCGCGCAGCCGCCCGAGCACCCGCCGGGCGATCGTCACGGGCATCGACATGTCGGTGTCGGCGTCGCGCAGCGTGACGAAGACGACCGACGAGCCGGGCCGGTCGTTGACCTGCACCACCTGGCCCTCGACCCAGGTCCACGGCATCTTCGCGATGTAGGCGTCCATCTTCGCCGCCAGCAGGCGCACCGGCCACGGGCTGTCCGCGGTGGTCTCCCCGGCGGTGGTGGGGCGGCGTCGCGGGGCGGGGTCGGCGGCGGGCACCGCAGCATCCTGCCCCACCGGCGCGGACGGGCCGCGCGGCACGGGGAGCGCCCCGCGGGCCGCCTTACCATGGCCGGGTGACCCAGACTGCGCAGGACGCCAGCTCCGCCGACCTCCTCACGGGCGGTGACGACTGCAACGACACCGCGGCGGTCGCGGCGAGCGGCCCGCGGGCGGCCTGGGACGGCGGGCGGCGGGTGCTGCTGGCCGCTCCGCGCGGGTACTGCGCGGGGGTGGACCGCGCGGTCGTGGCGGTGGAGAAGGCGCTGGAGCTGTACGGCGCGCCCGTCTACGTCCGCAAGGAGATCGTGCACAACAAGCACGTCGTGCAGACGCTGACCGGGCGCGGTGCGGTCTTCGTCGACGAGACCGACGCCGTGCCCGAGGGGGCGCACCTGGTGTTCTCCGCGCACGGGGTCAGCCCGGCCGTGCGCGAGGCCGCGGCCGCGCGCTCGCTGCGCACGATCGACGCGACGTGCCCGCTGGTGACCAAGGTGCACAAGGAGGCCGTGCGCTTCGCCAAGCAGGACGCCGAGATCCTGCTCATCGGCCACACCGGTCACGAGGAGGTCGAGGGCACCGCGGGGGAGGCCCCGGACCACATCACCGTCGTGGACAGCCCCGAGGTCGCCGACACGATCGAGGTCCGCGACCCCGACAACCTGGTCTGGCTCTCGCAGACGACGCTGTCGGTGGACGAGACGATGGAGACGGTCCGCCGCCTGCGCCGGCGCTTCCCCAACCTGCAGGACCCGCCCAGCGACGACATCTGCTACGCCACCTCCAACCGCCAGGTGGCGGTGAAGAAGATCGCCCCCGAGGCGGAGCTGGTGGTCGTCGTCGGCTCGGCCAACTCCTCCAACTCCGTGCGCCTGGTGGAGGTCGCCCTGGACGCGGGCGCGCGCGCCGCGCACCGCGTCGACGGCGCCTCCGAGATCGACGAGGCCTGGCTGCAGGGCGTCACGACCGTCGGCGTGACCTCCGGCGCCTCGGTGCCCGAGGTGCTCGTGCAGGACGTCCTGCGCTTCCTGGCCGAGCGCGGCTACGGGCAGGTGGAGGAGGTCACCACCGCCCAGGAGGACCTCGTCTTCTCCCTGCCGACCGACCTGCGGCGCGAGCTGAAGGCGGGCGCCCGCCGCTCGCTGCCGGTCACGCCCGTCTGAGCAGGGCGCCGTCCGCGGGTAAGCTCCGGTACCCGTGGCTCTCACCATCGGCATCGTCGGCCTGCCCAACGTCGGCAAGTCCACCCTGTTCAACGCGCTGACGCAGAACGACGCGCTCGCGGCGAACTACCCGTTCGCGACGATCGAGCCCAACGTGGGCGTGGTCGCGCTGCCGGACCCGCGGCTGGACCGGCTCGCCCAGCTGTTCTCCAGCGAGAAGACCGTGCCCGCGACCGTCTCCTTCGTCGACATCGCCGGCATCGTCAAGGGCGCCAGCGAGGGGGAGGGGCTGGGCAACAAGTTCCTGGCCAACATCCGCGAGGCGGACGCCATCTGCCAGGTGACCCGCGCCTTCGCCGACCCCGACGTCGTGCACGTGGCCGGCGCGGTCGACCCGGCCGACGACATCGCCACGGTGCACACCGAGCTCGTGCTCGCCGACCTGCAGACCCTCGAGCGCGCGCTGCCGCGCCTGGAGAAGGAGGTCAAGGGCAAGCGGGCCGACCCGGCGGTGCTGAAGGCGGCGCAGGCGGCGCAGGCGGTCCTGGACTCCGGGCGGCCGCTGTCCGCGGCGACGGCGGCCGACGACGTGGACGTCGAGGCGCTCAAGGAGCTGGGGATGCTCACCACCAAGCCCTTCCTCTACGTCTTCAACGTCGACGAGACCGTGCTGGGCGACGAGGGCCGCAAGCAGGAGCTGCGGGCGCTGGTGGCCCCGGCCGAGGCCGTCTTCCTCGACGCCAAGCTGGAGTCGGAGCTGGCCGAGCTGCCGGCGGAGGAGGCCGCGGAGCTGCTGGAGTCGGTCGGGCAGAGCGAGTCGGGCCTGGACCAGCTGGCCCGCGTGGGCTTCGCCACCCTGGGCCTGCAGACCTACCTGACGGCGGGGCCGAAGGAGGCCCGCGCCTGGACGATCCACCGCGGCTGGACGGCTCCGCAGGCGGCCGGGGTCATCCACACCGACTTCCAGCGCGGCTTCATCAAGGCCGAGGTCGTCTCCTTCGAGGACCTGCTCGCGGCGGGGTCGATGGCCGACGCGCGCGCCGCGGGCAAGGTGCGCATCGAGGGCAAGGACTACGTCATGGCCGACGGCGACGTGGTGGAGTTCCGCTTCAACGTCTGATCCACGCCCGGGCCGCGAAACGCGGCGGGAACACGGCCGACACGTGCCGGCAACACCGCCGCCGGGGCCGGTGCGCGGGTGCCGGGGCAGCGCGGGCCCCGCAGCCCGGCCGGAGCAGAGGGACACCAGAACGCAACCACATCGTTACCTGGGGTCTCCGGCGGGGGCCGAGGGCCCTCCCAGGCCCCTGACCTGCGACGATGCTGAGCAGGCGCGGTGGCCGGCGCCGGGGGCGCGACGCACCGGCCGTCCGGGGGGGAGACACTGGTGGTGGCCCGGCCGCCGGGTCGGGCCGTCGTTCGACCAGGACGTCGGAAACGGCTTGACCGAGTGTTAACGTGCTGCCCGACCTTTTGAGGTGGACATCCTGCCCTGCAGGAGTCACCGACGCTGGGCAACGTGCCCAGGACGACATGCTCGCGAGGAGGAGTTCCACCTTGAGCAGCTTCGAGCAGGACGACGACCTGAAGCAGTCCGCCAAGCGCGTGGGCGTGGTGGCGGGCGGTCCCGTCCTCACCCGCCGCGACGGCCTGAAGGGCCTGGTCGGCGTGGCCGCGGTCGCCGGTCTGGCGGCCTGCGGCGGCGGTGACGACGAGGGCTCCGGCAACGGGGGCGGCGAGAGCGGCGGCGGCACCGGCGGCGACGTCATCGCCAACGGCACCGAGCCGCAGAACAAGCTCGTCCCGACCAACACCAACGAGGTCGGCGGCGGACGCCTGCTCGACTCGCTGTGGGCCGGCCTCGTCTACTACAAGGCCGACGGCACCCCCGAGAACGACATCGCCGAGTCGATCGAGTCCAGCGACGCGCAGAACTACACGATCAAGATCAAGAGCGGTCAGACGTTCTCCGACGGCACCCCCGTCACCGCCAAGAGCTTCGTCGACGCGTGGAACTACGGCGCCCTGGGCACCAACGCCCAGCTGTCGAGCTACTTCTTCGAGCCCATCGAGGGCTTCGAGGCCGTCCAGAGCGAGCCGCCGACCGCGCAGGAGCTCAGCGGCCTGGCCGTCGTCGACGACACCACCTTCACCGTGAAGCTGCTCCAGCCCGAGAGCGACTTCCCGCTGCGCCTGGGCTACTCGGCCTTCTACCCGCTGCCCGAGTCGGCGTTCGCCGACATGGAGGCCTTCGGCGAGAACCCGGTCGGCAACGGCCCGTACAAGCTCAAGGCCGAGGGCGCCTGGCAGCACAACGTGCGCATCGACTTCGTGCCGAACGAGGCCTACGACGGCCCGCGCAAGGCGCAGAACGACTCGCTCTCGTTCGTCTTCTACGAGACCTACGACGCCGCCTACTCGGACCTGCAGGGCGGCAACCTGGACGTGCTGGACAACATCCCGCCGTCGGCGCTGGCGACCTTCGAGGACGACCTGGGCGACCGCGCCGTCAACATCCCCTCGGCGGTCTTCCAGTCGTACTGCATCCCCGAGCGGCTGCCGCACTTCGGCGGTGACGAGGGCAAGCTGCGCCGCCAGGCGCTGTCCTACGCCATCGACCGCGACCAGATCTGCGAGACGGTCTTCAGCGGCACCCGCACCCCGGCCAAGGACTTCACGTCCCCGGTCATCGCGGGCTACTCCGAGACCGTCCCGGGCAACGAGGTGCTCTCCTTCGACGCCGCCAAGGCCAAGCAGCTGTGGGCGCAGGCCGACGCGATCTCCCCGTGGTCGGGCACCTTCACCATCGCCTACAACACCGACGGCGGACACCAGGAGTGGGTCGACGCGGTGACGGCGAGCATCCGCCAGAACCTGGGCATCCAGGCCGAGGGCGCTCCGTACCCGACCTTCGCCCAGATCCGCACCGAGGTCACCAACCGCACCATCACCGGCGCCTTCCGCACCGGCTGGCAGGCGGACTACCCGGGTCTGTACAATTTCCTCGGGCCGCTGTACGCCACGGGCGCGGGCTCCAACGACGGCGACTACTCGAACCCCCAGTTCGACGCGCTGCTGCAGCAGGCCGCCAGCACGACCGACCAGGACGAGGCGAACAAGATCCTGCAGCAGGCGCAGACGATCCTGTTCACCGACCTGCCGGTCATCCCGCTGTGGTACTCCAACGCCAGCGGCGGCTTCGGCGAGAACGCCCAGAACGTCCAGTTCGGCTGGAACAGCGTTCCGCTCTACTACCAGGTCACCAAGTCCTGACCTGATCGAGGAGGGGGTGGGCCGGCACCGCGCCGGCCCACCCCCTCATCGCGCGTGACCGGGAGTTCGACGATCGACAGTCCAGGGCCACCACGGACGGTGGTTCCCCAGGGAGGCTCGTGATGGGTTGGTACATCGGGCGCCGTCTGCTGCAGATGGTGCCCGTCTTCTTCGGAGCGACGCTCCTGATCTACGCGCTGGTGTTCCTCCTGCCCGGTGACCCCATCCTGGCGCTCTTCGGGGACAAGCCGGTCAGCGAGTCGGCGCGCGCGGCCCTGACGGCCCAGTACAACCTCGACGAGCCGTTCTTCGTGCAGTACCTGCTCTTCCTCAAGGGCATCTTCACCTTCGACTTCGGGCAGTCCTTCAGCGGTCAGCCGGTCATCGACCAGATGGCCCGGGCCTTCCCCGTGACGATCAAGCTCGCCCTGGTCGCCCTCGTCATCGAGGCGGTCCTCGGCATCACCTTCGGCTTCATCGCCGGTCTGCGCCGCGGCGGGGTCTTCGACTCCACGGTGCTCTTCCTCAGCCTCGTCGTCATCGGCATCCCGGTGTTCGTCCTGGGCTTCGTCGCCCAGTTCCTGTTCGGCGTCAAGTGGGGGATCGTCTCGCCCACCGTCGGCGGCGACCCCGCGCTGGTGGACTTCATCATGCCGGGCGCGGTGCTCGGCGCCCTCTCCTTCGCCTACGTGCTGCGGCTGACCCGCAACTCCGTGGCCGAGGGCCTGTCCGCGGACCACGTGCGCACGGCGACGGCGAAGGGGCTGTCGCGCCCGCGGGTCATGACGGTCCACGTGCTGCGCAACTCGCTCATCCCCGTCGTCACCTTCCTCGGGACCGACCTCGGCGCGCTCATGGGCGGCGCCGTCGTCACCGAGGGCATCTTCAACATCCCAGGCGTCGGCAACCTGCTGTACCAGTCGGTCGTGCGCCAGGAGGGCCCGACCGTCGTCTCGGTCGTCACCGTCCTGGTGCTCGTCTACCTCATCGCGAACCTGGTCGTCGACCTGCTGTACGCCGTCCTGGACCCGAGGATCCGCTATGTCTGAGACCACCGTGCGCCCCGGCCAGGAGCACTACGTCGCACCGCTGGAGGAGACGCCGCTGGCGGCCGTCGACGCCGTCGACGAGAGCGCGCCCTCCACCAGCCTGTGGGGCGACGCCTGGAAGCGGCTGCGCAAGCGGCCGCTGTTCATCGTCCCCTGCGTGATCATCCTCGCGCTGGCCGTGGTCGCGCTGTTCCCGTCCTGGTTCACCTCCCAGGACCCGCGCTTCGTCGACCTGGCCAGCGCGCTGCAGGGCCCCTCCTCGGAGCACCCGCTGGGGGTGACGCGGGCCGGCACCGACGTCTACGCCCGCGTCGTCCACGGTGCGCGCGCCTCGATCGCCGTCGGCCTGCTCACCACGATCGTCGTCGTCGTGGTCGGCGGGGTCGTCGGCGCGCTGGCCGGCTTCTTCGGCGGCTGGCTGGACGCGGTCCTGTCGCGGGTCGCGGACATCTTCTTCGCCCTGCCCCTCATCCTCGGCGCCATCGTCCTGCTGCAGACGCTGAACTCGCGCAACGTGTTCACCGTCGCGCTGACGCTGTCGCTGTTCGGCTGGCCGCAGGTGGCCCGCATCATGCGCGGCGCCGTCCTGCAGGTGCGCGGCAACGAGTACGTCACCGCGGCCAAGTCCCTCGGGATGGGCCGGATGGCGACCCTGGTGCGCCACGTCGTGCCGAACGCGCTGGGGCCGGTCATCGTCGTGGCGACGATCTCGCTGGGCACCTTCATCGCGGCCGAGGCGACGCTGTCCTACCTGGGCCTGGGGCTGCCGCAGACCATCGTCTCCTGGGGCGGTGACATCGCCAACGCCCAGCGCTCGCTGCGCACCGACCCGTGGGTCCTGCTGTGGCCGTCGATCGGGCTGTCGCTGACCGTCCTGTCCTTCCTCATGCTCGGCGACGCGCTGCGCGACGCCCTCGACCCGAAGGGCCGCACCCGGTGAACGCCCACGCCGCCCCCCCGCCCTCCGAGCAGCCCCGCCCCAGCGGCGCCCGCCCCGCCGCGCCGGGCGTGGACCGCTCCCAGCCGCTGCTGCAGGTGCGCGACCTGCAGGTCGACTTCACCTCCGGCGACCGCACCGTGCACGCCGTGCGCAACGCCAGCTTCACCGTCTACCCCGGCCAGACCGTCGCCATCGTCGGCGAGTCCGGTTCGGGCAAGTCGACCTCGGCGATGGCCGTCATCGGGCTGCTGCCCGGCAACGGCCGGGTGGTCGGCGGGCAGGTCCTCTTCGACGGCGAGGACATCGCGCACGCCTCCCGCCAGGAGTTCGTGGCCCTGCGCGGCACGGGCATCGGCCTGGTCCCGCAGGACCCCATGTCCAACCTCAACCCGGTCTGGAACATCGGCTTCCAGGTCAAGGAGGCCATCGAGGCCAACGGGCTCGCCAAGGGCGCCGCGGCCAAGGCGCGGGCCGTCGAGGTGCTGGGGGAGGCGGGGCTCGGCGACGCCGCGCGCCGCTACCGCCAGTACCCGCACGAGTTCTCCGGCGGCATGCGCCAGCGCGCGCTCATCGGCATCGGCCTGGCCTCGCGCCCGCGCCTGCTCATCGCCGACGAGCCGACCTCGGCGCTGGACGTCACGGTGCAGCGGGGGATCCTGGACCACCTGGACTCGCTGACCAGCGAGCTGGGCACGGCCGTGCTGCTCATCACCCACGACCTGGGCCTGGCCGCCGAGCGCGCCGAGCACCTCGTCGTCATGTACAAGGGCCAGGTCGTCGAGTCCGGCCCGGCGCTGCAGATCCTGCAGGCGCCGCAGCACCCCTACACCCAGCGCCTGGTCAGCGCGGCGCCGTCGCTGGCCTCGCGCCGGATGACCTCCGCGCACCGCGCCGAGGTCGTCGAGCGGGCCGAGGCGCACGCCGCCGAGATCGCCGCGGACCCCGCGCACGTCACCCCGGACGTCATCGAGGTCAAGAACCTCGTCAAGGAGTTCGTGCTGCGCGGGGCCGGCCCGCGCGGGGAGAAGCTGCGCGCCGTCGACGACGTCAGCTTCTCGGTGCGCCGCGGCACGACGACGGCGGTCGTGGGGGAGTCCGGCTCGGGCAAGTCGACCGTCGCGCAGATGGTCCTCAACCTGCTGCCGGCGACCTCGGGGCAGGTGCTCTTCGACGGCGTCGACATCACCGGCCTCGACCGCAAGGCCTCCTTCGCCTTCCGCCGCCGGGTGCAGCCGATCTTCCAGAACCCCTACGGCTCGCTCGACCCCAGCTGGAGCATCTTCCGGGTGGTCGAGGAACCGCTGCGGGTGCACAAGGTCGGTGACGCCAAGAGCCGCGAGGCCCGGGTGCGCGACCTGCTCGACAAGGTGGCCCTGCCGCAGAGCTCGATGCGCCGCTACCCCAACGAGCTGTCCGGCGGGCAGCGCCAGCGCGTGGCCATCGCGCGGGCGCTCGCGCTGCAGCCCGAGGTCGTCATCTGCGACGAGGCCGTCTCCGCCCTCGACGTCCTCGTGCAGGGGCAGATCCTCACCCTGCTCAACGACCTGCAGGCCGAGCTGGGGCTGACGTACCTGTTCATCACCCACGACCTCGCCGTCGTGCGCGAGATCGCCGACGACGTCGTGGTCATGCAGCGGGGCAAGCTCGTCGAGCACGCGACGGTCGACGAGGTCTTCGACTCCCCGCGCGAGGAGTACACCAAGGCGCTGCTGCAGGCGATCCCCGGCGGCAGCATCCAGCTCGGCGCCTGAGCGCCGTCCCCGCGGCCCCCGCACCCCGCTCCGGCGCGGTGCGGGGGCCGTCGCGCGTCTCCCGGCCGGGTCGGGATGACCGGTGGGAGGCGACGGGACTACCGTGGCCCGATGCTCCTCGCAGCACTCGTCGCTCTCGCCGTCGCAGCCGGGATCGCCGTCGTGTACTGGCGCACCAGCCCCCGCCACCGGGTGGCCGCCAGCGCCCGCGCCGACCACGGCGACCGCGCCCGCCGCGCCCGGGAGGCCCAGCGCGCCCACCACGCCTGAGCCGCGCGACCCGCACCCGCGTCCGCTCCCGCCCACCGCCGTGGCAGGCTGTGGGGCAGATCACCCGCGCTCCCCGGGCGCGGGGTGAACCCGCCGGCCCGCCGGGTCGTTGCAGGGGTGGACACGAAGGACAGGCGTCACCCGCCGTGGCGGTGCGCGACCACGACGGAGGGGACCACCATGGCCGGGACGAAGGACGGGACCGGAGCGGCGGCCGAGCGGGCCGCGCGCGTGGCGGCGATGCAGCGGGCCGAGAAGGCGCGCGCACGCCGGCGCAGGGTGCTGCTCGTCGCGCTGCCGTCGGCCGTCGTCGTCGGGATCGCCGCGACGGTCGTCGCCGTCATCGCCAACCAGCCGGAGCCGCCGTCGCTGGCGGCGGTGACGACGTTCCAGTACACCGGTGGCCAGCACACCGAGGAGCCGGTGCAGTACGCCGAGAACCCGCCCGTCGGGGGCGAGCACGCGCCCGTGTGGCTCAACTGCGGGATCTACGACGCCCCCGTGCCGAACGAGAACGCCGTCCACAGCATGGAGCACGGGGCGGTCTGGATCACCTACTCCCCGGACCTGCCCGCCGAGCAGGTCGAGCAGCTGGAGGAGGCCGTCGCGCAGGAGACCTACACGGTCCTCTCGCCGTACGAGGGGCTGCCCTCGCCGGTGGTGCTGTCGGCGTGGAACAACCAGCTGCCGGTCCCCGACGCCGACGACCCGCGCATCGGGGCCTTCCTCGCCAAGTTCGTCCAGGGCGCCCAGACCCCCGAGCCCGGTGCGCTGTGCTCCCAGGGCGTCGGGACGCCCACCGGCTGATGACCTCCCTCGCGCCGCTGGAGCGGGCGCGGCGCGTGCTCGTGCTCGTCGTCGCGCTCCTGCTCGCGCTCGTGGTGGGGATGTTCCTGGGGCGCTCACTGCCGTCCGCGCCCGCCGGCAACTCCGTCGACGTCGGCTTCGCCCGGGACATGGCCATCCACCACGGCCAGGCCGTCGACATGGCCTACACGGCGCTGCGCACCGCGCCCAGCCCGGAGGTGCGCCAGCTCGCCGTGGACATGGCCTCCACCCAGGGCAACCAGGCCGGCCGGCTGCAGCAGCTGCTCATCAGCTGGGACCAGCCGCTGGCCGGCGGCAGCGCCACGATGGCCTGGATGGCCGGCACCGAGCTGCACGCCCGCCACGTCGTCCAGCAGCAGCAGGGACGGGTGATGCCCGGGATGGCCACGGCCGCCGAGCTGGCCCGGCTGCGCTCGCAGACGGGGCAGGCCTTCGAGGTCGACTTCCTGCAGCTGGTGCTGCGCCACCACCGGGGCGGCATCGAGATGGCCGAGTTCGGCGCCGAGCACGCCACGACCGACGACGTCCGCGACCTCGCCCGCGCCATCGCCACCAGCCAGCAGGGGGAGTCGCAGCTGCTCACCGACCTCCTCGCCGCGCGCGGCGCGCAGCCGCTGCCGGTGGACGACGCGGCCGAGGGGCAGGGCGCGCCGGGCGGTCAGGGCGCGCCGGGCGGTGGCGCGTGAGGCTCGTCGTCGCCGCCGCCCTGGTGGACGACCTGGAGCGCCCGTCCACCCTGCTGGCCGCCCGCCGCAGCGCACCGCCCGCGCTGGCCGGGCGCTGGGAGCTGCCCGGCGGCAAGGTCGAGCAGGGGGAGTCGCCGCAGCAGGCGCTGCACCGCGAGCTCGCCGAGGAGCTCGGCATCACGGCGCAGCTGGGCGAGGAGGTCGTGCACCCCGACGGCGCCTGGCCGCTCACCGCGCAGCTGCGGATGCGGGTCTGGTGGGGCCTGGTGCGCACCGGCGTCCCCGAGCCGCTGCAGGACCACGACGAGCTGCGCTGGGTGCACCTGCCCGGCTGGTCGCGGCTGGACTGGCTGCCCGGGGACGTGCCGCTCGTCGAGCGCATGCAGCGGCTCGCCGGCTGCTGAGCGCTCCCGCCTGCGCGGGACCGGTCAGGAGCCCTGGCTGCGCCAGCCGGCGTCGGCCGCGGTGGCCCGCGGATCGCGGCGGTCACCGGAGCGGCGGCGCGGGGTGGTCACCTGCGGGTCCGCCAGCAGGTCCTTGACGAGCGCGACCGCCATGAGCGCCATGACGACCAGGAACGGCGCGGCTGCGATGATGGTGACGTTCTGCAGGGCGTCCAGGCCCTGGGACTCCCCACCGGTGTTGCCGGCCAGGAGCAGCACGATCGCCACCAGGCCCATGAGCGCGCCCCAGACGGCGGTCACCCAGCGGCGCGGCTCGTCGGCGCCGTAGGAGCTCAGCGAGCCCATGACGATGCTGGAGGCGTCGGCGCCTGAGACGAAGAAGATCGCCACGAGCACGACGACGAGGACGCTGGTCACCCCCGCCCAGGGGAACTGGGCGAGGAAGGCGAACATCTGCGACTCCTGGTCCGCGATGCCCGCGATGTCGGCGCCGCCGCGGCCCTCGACGAAGCGCCGCTGCAGGTCGAGCGCCGCACCGCCGAGCACGGAGAACCACAGCAGGCTCACGACGGTCGGCACGAGCATGACGCCCACGACGAACTCGCGGACGGTGCGGCCCTTGGAGATCTTCGCGAGGAAGGCGCCGACGAAGGGCGTCCAGCTGACCCACCACGCCCAGTAGAAGAGCGTCCAGCCGGACAGCCACTCGCTGCCGCCGAAGGCACCGGTGCGCAGGGCCATCGTCGGAAGCGCGGTGAGGTAGCTGCCCGCCGAGGCCGGCACGAGGTTGAGCACGAAGACGGTCGGGCCCACGACGAAGAGGAAGAGCAGCAGCACCAGCGCGAGCACCATGTTGGTGTTGGAGAGCCACTTGATGCCGCGCTCGATGCCGCTGACGGCGGAGAGGACGAAGCAGAGCGTCAGGACGGCGATGATCGTCACCTTGACGCCCGTGGAGCTGGGGAGGCCGAAGACCTCGGTGAGCCCGCCGTTCATCTGCGCCGCGCCCAGCCCGAGGCTCACCGCGGAGCCGAAGAGGGTGGCGAAGATGGCGAAGACGTCGATGACGCGGGCCGCGCCCGCACCACGGCGCCCGCGCAGCAGGGGGGCGAAGGCCGCGGAGAAGCCGCCGGCGCGCTCCCTGCGGTAGCTGGAGTAGGCCAGCGCCAGGCCGACGACGGCGTAGATCGCCCACGGGTGCAGGCCCCAGTGGAAGAGGGAGTAGTTCATCGCCTGGCGGGCGGCAGCCTGCGAGCCGGGCTCGGCGTCGCCCTGCGGCACGGTCATGAGGTGGGTGACCGGTTCGGTGACGCCGTAGAACATCAGCCCGATGCCCATCCCGGCGGAGAACATCATCGCGATCCACGACGCGCGGGAGTGCTCGGGGCGGTCCTCGTCGCGCCCGAGGCGGATGCGCCCCAGCCGGCTGCACGCCAGCACGACGGCGAGGACGACGAAGGCCGTCGCGCCGAGCACGAACGCCCACCCGAAGTCCTCGACCACGACGTCGAGGACGGTGCTGGTGCCGTCCAGCAGCTGGCGGGGGAAGAGCACCCCCGCCAGCAGGAAGAGCACCACCGCGCCAGCGGCCACCGCGAAGGTCCGCACGTCCACCGGGGGGCGCTCCCGGCGCCCCGGGCGGGGGGTGCCGGGGGGTGTGGGAGAGGTGTGCGGGACGTGCTCCGGCGGTGCTGACATGGCCCCGAGGGTGGCACGAGGTGGTCGGCCGAGACCAATCAGGCATGGCTCGGAATGACTAGTCTCACGATGTCGTCGCAGGTCAGGGGCCTGATCCAAGCTTCAAGGAGGAGGCGGGTCCCGGGACGCGGGTAGACTGTGGTGTCAACCCCGACACGCGCCCGCTCCGGCACGTCCGCGACCGGCGCGACCTTTCGAGAGGGATCGAGAAGCCACATGCCCTTGAGCACCCGTGACGACCTGCGCAACGTCGCGATCGTCGCCCACGTCGACCACGGCAAGACCACCCTCGTCGACGCGATGCTCTGGCAGTCCGGCGCCTTCCGCGCCAACGCCGACGTCGCCGACCGGGTCATGGACTCCGGCGACCTCGAGCGCGAGAAGGGCATCACGATCCTCGCGAAGAACACCTCGGTGCACTACGCCGGTCCGGGTGCTCCCGAGGGCGGCATGACCATCAACATCATCGACACCCCCGGCCACGCCGACTTCGGCGGCGAGGTCGAGCGCGGGTTGTCGATGGTCGACGGCGTCGTGCTGCTGGTGGACGCCTCCGAGGGCCCGCTGCCGCAGACCCGCTTCGTGCTGCGCAAGGCGCTGGCCGCGGGGATGCCCGTGGTCATCCTCGTCAACAAGGTCGACCGCCCCGACGCGCGCATCGCCGCCGTGGTGGAGGAGACCTACGACCTGCTGCTGGACCTGGCCGGCGACATCGAGGGCATCGACGCGGACAAGCTGCTCGAGGTCCCCGTCGTCTACGCCTCGGCCAAGAACGGCCGCGCCTCGCTGAACCAGCCCGAGGACGGCGGCCTGCCCGACCACGAGGACCTCGTCCCGCTGTTCCAGACGATCATCGACACGATCCCGGCGCCGACCTACGACCCCGAGACCCCGCTGCAGGCGCACGTCACCAACCTCGACGCCTCCCCGTTCCTGGGCCGCCTGGCGCTGCTGCGCATCTTCTCCGGCGAGCTCGTCAAGGGCCAGCAGGTCGCCTGGTGCAAGCACGACGGCACCATCGAGCGCGTCAAGGTCACCGAGCTGCTCATCACCGAGGCCGTCACCCGCGTGCCCGGCGAGAAGGCGGGCCCCGGTGACATCGTCGCCGTCGCCGGCATCGAGGGCATCACCATCGGCGAGACCCTGGCCGACCCCGAGGACCCGCGCCCGCTGCCGCTCATCACGGTCGACGAGCCGGCGATCTCGATGGTCATCGGCATCAACACCTCCCCGATGGCCGGTCGCGTCAAGGGCGCCAAGGTCACCGCGCGCCTGGTCAAGGACCGCCTCGAGAAGGAGCTCGTCGGCAACGTCTCGATCCGCGTCCTGCCCACCGAGCGCCCCGACGCGTGGGAGGTCCAGGGCCGCGGTGAGCTGGCGCTGGCCATCCTCGTCGAGCAGATGCGCCGCGAGGGCTACGAGCTGACCGTCGGCAAGCCGCAGGTCGTGCTGCGCAAGGACGAGAACGGCAAGACCCTCGAGCCCTTCGAGCACCTGACGATCGACGCTCCCGAGGAGCACCTCGGCGCGATCACCCAGCTGCTGGCCGCCCGCAAGGGCCGCATGGAGACGATGACCAACCACGGCACCGGCTGGGTGCGCATGGAGTACTACGTGCCCTCCCGCGGGCTCATCGGCTTCCGGACCGAGTTCCTCACCGACACCCGGGGCACCGGCATCGCGCACGCGATCTTCGCCCAGTACGACCACTGGGCCGGCGAGATCCGCACCCGCCAGTCCGGCTCGCTCGTGGCCGACCGCGCCGGGGCGGCCACCGCGTTCGCCATGACGAACCTGCAGGAGCGCGGGCAGATGTTCATCGAGCCCACCTCCGAGGTGTACGAGGGCATGATCGTCGGGGAGAACTCCCGCGCCGACGACATGGACGTCAACATCACCAAGGAGAAGAAGCTCACCAACATGCGCTCCTCGACCTCCGACGAGTTCGAGCGCCTGATCCCCCCGCGCCACCTGTCGCTGGAGCAGTGCCTGGAGTTCTGCCGCGAGGACGAGTGCGTCGAGGTGACCCCGGAGGCCGTGCGCATCCGCAAGGTCGTCCTGGAGGCCAGCGCCCGCGCGAAGACGGCCTCCAAGGCCAAGAAGGGCTGAGGGCGGCCGCTGCGCCCGGCGGCTGAGCCGCGCACGACGCCGACGGGACCCCGCGGGGCCCGTCGGCGTCGTCGTCCCCGCACCGGTCGGCGGCGGGGGTTGGCAGGATGGGCGCCATGACGACCACTCCCGAACCCGCGGAGCAGCCCGGCGAGACGCCGGAGAGCGCGGCCGGGGCCGCCACCGCGGGCCGCGACCCCCTCGAGATCGCCGCCGACCTCGTCGACGACGTCGCGGAGGAGCTCGAGCCCGCCGAGCTGGCGGCGATGGACCGCCTCGACCAGCCCCGCCGGCTGCTGCTCGTGCACGCGCACCCCGACGACGAGTCGATCGGCACCGCGGCGACGATGGCCCGCTACGCCGACGCCGGCGCCGGCGTGACGCTGCTGACGGCCACCCGCGGCGAGCTGGGCGAGGTCGTCCCCGCCGAGCTGGCCTCCCTGGGCCCCGACGAGCTCGCCGAGCACCGCGCGCAGGAGCTGGCCGCGGCCATGGAGGCGGTCGGGGTGGCCGACCACCGCTTCCTGACCCGTCCCGACGGCACGGGCTACCGCGACTCGGGGATGGTGTGGCTGGAGCCGGGCCGCGCCGCGGCCGGTGACGACGTCGACCCGCGGGCGCTGGTGGCCGCCGACCCCGAGGAGGTCGCCCGGCGGATCGCCGAGGTGGTGCGCGAGGTCCGCCCGCAGGTCGTCGTCACCTACGAGCCCGGGGGCGGCTACGGCCACCCCGACCACGTGCGGGTGCACGAGGCCACGATGCGCGCGCTGGTGCTGGCGGCCGGCGGCGACGAGCGCGACGAGCCCGGCGGCGGCGTGCCGTGGCAGGTCGCCAAGGTCTACGAGATCGTCCAGCCGGAGTCGGCCGTCCGGGCGGCGCTGCGCCGCCTGGCCGAGTCCGGTGCCCCGGGCGCCGGGGACCCCGACGGGCCGCTGCCCAGCGTCGTCGTGCCCGACGAGCAGGTCACGACGGTCGTCGACGGCACCGAGCAGGTGCCCGCCAAGATCGCCGCCCTGCGCGCCCACGCGACCCAGCTCACCCTGGACCTGGACGCGGCCGTTCCCGCGCTGCGGCTGAGCAACGGTGTGCCGCAACCGCTCTGGCCCGCCGAGCACTACCGGCTGGTGCACGGGGTGGCCTCCGGGCCCTTCGACGCCGACGGCCGCGAGACCGACCTCTTCGCCGGCATCGCCCCCAGCAGCTGACCCGCCGCCCGCCCGCCCGCCGCGGGGGCGGGTGATCGGTCCGACACGCTCCGTTGCGCCACTCGGGTGAACGCGATCGTCCGATCCGGTCACCGTGGGTGGTCGCCCACGGGGCCCGGAGGTTGGGTGGGAGCAGTCCCGGCACGACGCCGGGTCCGAGCGAGAGGAGCGGCCGTGACCCACCCCGGCCAGGGACCGGCCGCGCAGGCACCGCAGGCACCGCGGCCCCGGGTGCGCCGCGACGCCGCCGACGTCGGGCGGCTGCGCGAGCGCAACCGCCGCCGCCGCACGACCGCCCTGCTGCTGCTCGTGCTGCTCGCGCTGCTCGTCGTCGACGTGCGGCTGGCCCTGCAGCTGCCGCTCGTGCCGGCGCTGCCCAGCGTCGACCCCCTCTACGTCATGGTCGGGATCTTCTTCGCCGCCATGCTGGCCCTGCTGCTGGGGCAGACGCTCGTGTCCGGCCGCTCGCCGCACGTGCTCTACCGGCCCGAGCAGGTCGACGTCTCCCTCGACGACGTCAAGGGCCTCGACCCCGTCAAGGAGGAGGTCGAGCGCAGCCTCGACCTGTTCCTGGGCGCCCGCACCTTCCGCCGCCAGATGGGTGGCCGGCCGCGGCGGGGGCTGCTGTTCGAGGGCGTGCCCGGCACCGGCAAGACGCACCTGGCCAAGGCCATGGCCCGCGAGGCCGGGGTGCCGTTCCTCTTCGTGTCCGCGACCAGCTTCCAGTCCATGTGGTACGGCGCGACGGCCCGCAAGCTGCGCTCCTACTTCCGCGCGCTGCGCAAGGCCGCCCGCCGCGAGGGCGGTGCCATCGGCTTCATCGAGGAGATCGACGCCATCGCGGCCTCCCGCGGCCAGATGAGCGCCGCGACCGCCGTCTCCTCCGCCGCCGCGCCCGGCGCGGTCGCCTGCGGCGGCCTGGAGGGCCTGGCGATGGGCACCGCGCAGCAGCCGGCCGGGCTGCGCACCGAGCGCCTGGCCAGCAGCGAGGGCGCGAGCGGCGTCGTCAACGAGCTCCTCGTGCAGATGCAGTCCTTCGACGAGCCCACCGGCTCCGAGCACCTGCTCGGCTGGTGCG
This sequence comes from Kineococcus aridisoli, assembly GCF_050871885.1. Lineage (NCBI taxonomy): Bacteria > Bacillati > Actinomycetota > Actinomycetes > Kineosporiales > Kineosporiaceae > Kineococcus > Kineococcus aridisoli. The sequence continues at coordinate 22,276 of NZ_JBJLSF010000046.1, forward strand.
TGGACCTGGCCAACCGGTTCCTGCCCGAGCACCGGCGGCTGCGGCGACCGGTCGGCGAGCCCGTCGAGGTCCTCGTCATCGCCGCCACCAACCGCGCCGACGCCCTCGACCCGGCGCTGCTGCGCCCCGGCCGCTTCGACCGCCGCCTCGTCTTCGGCCTGCCCGACAAGGCCGGCCGCCGCCAGCTGCTGGACCACTTCCTGGCCCGCAAGGCGCACGAGGACGAGCTCGACGACCCCGAGCGCCGCGACGCGCTCGCCGGGATCACCAACGGCTACAGCCCCGTCAGGATCGAGAACCTCCTCGACGAGGCGCTCGTCAACGCGGTGCGCCGCGAGGCCGACGGCATGAGCTGGGCCGACGTCGAGCACGCCCGGCTGGTGACCGAGGTGGGGCTGGGCCAGCCCGTCGGCTACACCGAGCACGAGGCCCGGCTCATCGCCACCCACGAGGCCGGGCACGCGGCGGTCGCCTGGCTGGTCGCCCCGCACCGGCGCCTGGAGGTCCTCACCATCGTCAAGCGCGCCCAGGCCCTCGGCCTGCTCGCCCACGGCGACGCCGAGGACGTCTACACCCGCTCGCGCACCGAGCTCGCCGGCATGATCGACATCGCCTTCGGCGGCCAGGTCGCCGAGGAGCTGTTCTTCGGCGACGTGTCCACCGGCCCGGCCGGCGACCTGCAGTCGGCGACGTCGGTGGCCGCGCAGATGGTCGGCGCGGCGGGCATGGCCGGCACGCTGGTGTCCTTCGCGGCCGTGCAGCAGGGCGCCCTCGCCGACGGCAACCTCGTCTCCCGGGTGCTCGGGGACGCCGAGGGCCGCCGCATGGTGGAGAACCTGCTCAGCGAGCGCAAGGAGTCCGTGCGCGAGCTGCTGGGGCGCAACCGCCACCTGGTCGCCGCGCTGCGCGACGCGCTGCTGGAGCGCCACGAGCTCATCGGCTCCGAGATCACCGACGTCCTCGAGGGTGCCCGGAGCGCCCACGAGCAGCCCCCGCGGGTCGTCGACCTGCGCGAGGGCGCGGCGGTGCGCGAGCGGGGCTGACGCGCTCGCCGCGGGCGTGGGCAGGAGGGGAGCCACGCCCGCGGCGCAGGAGCGGCGCCCGCCGGGGGGACGGGTGCCGCCGCGGGGACGGAGGGGGGCCGGGACGGGGGACCGGGGACGGGGGAGCGGGAGGGTGCAGGGGTGCTCGCGGGGGGTCGCGGGCACCCCTGGACCGCGGCCCCCCGCGCGTGGTTGGCTGGCGCCAGGTCATGAGCGCCAGCGCCAAGCCCCGGCTCGCTGGCCGGCAACCCTCCTCGTCGTGGGGTGCCCCGGGTGATGACCTGACCTGGTGCTGACGCACGGGTAAGGACGAGCGAGCGCACGACCACTCCCGGGCCGACGCACCGCCGCGTCCACGACCAGGAGGAACCCCGTGAGCACCACCCTCGACGACCCCGCCCGCACGAGCGCCGCCGACCGGCTGGCCGCGGTCCGCGCCCGCCTCGCCCCCGTCCTGCGGGAGGTGGCCGCCGGGACGGTGGCCCGCGAGCAGGACCACGAACTGCCCTTCGCCGCCGTCCGCGCCCTGCTCGAGGCGGGCCTCGGCCGGCTGCGCCTGCCCGTCGCCGAGGGCGGGGACGGCCTGGACCTCGTGCAGCTGGCCGAGGTGCTCGTCGACGTCGCCGAGGCCGACTCGAACCTGCCGCAGGTCTTCCGCGGCCACGTCGCCTGGGTCGAGCAGGTCCTGTCGCTGCCCGCCGGGGAGCACCGCGCGCGCTGGACCGCGCGCATCGCGGCGGGCGAGCTCGTCGGCAACGCCTGGAGCGAGGTCGGCGACGGGGTCACCGGGGAGCAGCAGACGGTGGTCACCGAGCGCGACGGGCGCACCCTCGTCAGCGGGCGCAAGTACTACACGACCGGGACGATCTTCGCGGACTGGACCGACGCCACCGCCCGGCGCGCGCTGCCCGACGGCTCGCACGAGGTCGTCACCGTGCTCGTGCCGGTCGGGGCCCCCGGCGCCGTCGTCTCCGACGACTGGGACGGCTTCGGCCAGCAGCTCACCGGCACCGGCACCCTCGTGCTCGACGACGTCGAGGTCGACCCCGCCGACGTGGCGCCCTTCACCGACCGCTTCCGCTACCAGACCGCGCTCTACCAGCTGGTGCTGCTCGCCGTGCAGGCCGGCATCGCCGCCGCCGTCGAGCGCGACACCGCCGCCCAGGTGCGCGCCCGCACCCGCACCTACACCCACGGCCTGGCGCCGCTGGTGCGCCACGACGCGCAGGTCCTCTCGGTCGCCGGGGAGATCTCCTCGATCGCCTTCACCGCCCACGCCCTGGTGCGCGCGGCCGCGCAGGCCGTCCAGGGCGCCGCGGACACCGCGCACCTGCGCGACGGCGAGGCGGACCGCGCCGCCAACGTCGAGGCGGAGATCCGCACCGCCCAGGCGCAGGTCGTGCTCTCCGGGAGCGTGCCCCGCGCGGCGACGCTGCTGTTCGACACCCTCGGGGCCTCCGGCACCAGCCGCGCGCGCGACCTGGACCGGCACTGGCGCAACTCCCGGACCGTCGCCTCGCACAACCCGGTCGTCTACAAGCAGCGCATCGTCGGCGACTGGTCCGTCAACGGCACCGAGCCGCCGTTCGTGTGGGACATCGGCACCCACGCCTCGGTCGACCCGGCGGCGGTGCGCGCTCAGGAGGGCGCGGAGGGCGCCACCCGGTAGTGGTACGCGTGGTGCGCCGCGAAGCCCGCGCGCTCGTACAGCGCGCGGGCCGCGGCGTTGCCCTCGGCGACCTGCAGGTACGTCGAGACCGCCCCCCGGGCCCGGGCCCAGTCGGCGACCTCGGCCAGCAGCCGGCGGGCCAGCCCGCGGCGGCGGTGCTCCGGGACGGTCTCCACCGCGGTGATCCCGGCCCAGCCCGGTGACAGCGACCCGCGGGCGACCGCCACCGTCCGCGGCCCGTCGAGGACCCGCACGAAGACCTGCTCGTCGGCCGAGACGAGCACGCGGCGGCCGGCCGGCGGGACCTCGGGGGCGCCCTGGTAGTGGTAGGCGCCCAGCCACGCCTCGTCGGGCGCGGCGCCCGCGGCGGTGCGCAGCCCCGGCGGCAGCGGCACCTCGGCGGCACCGGGCAGGTCGTCGGTGGCCGCCGTCAGCACCAGCGTCGGGGTCCGCACGCTCCAGCCGCGCCCGGCGAGCTGCCCGGCCAGCTCGCCGCCCTCCCCGGGGGCGCCCACCGGGTGCGGGACCGCGACCAGCGGCACCAGCCCCCGCTCGCGGTAGAAGCGCTCAACCGCCTCGAGCGCGGCGGGCAGCGGCACCCCCGGCGAGCCGACCGCCAGCGCGGAGTTGGCCCGGCCGGTGAAGCCGTCCGCGGCCCGCAGCCGCCAGCGCCCCAGGTCGGCGCGCTCCAGCGGCCGCCAGTGCTCGGCCATCACCAGCTCCAGGTCGTCGACGCCGACGGCCTCGTGCGGGCGGCCGCGGCGCACCGGCGGCGGGGGCACCGCCTTGGCGGCGAGCACGTCCGCGCGCGCGACGAGGACCTCCCCGCGCCGGGTGGCCACCCGCAGCGCGTGCTCGTCGGCGGCCAGCAGCTCGCCGAGGGCGTCCGCCGCCGAGCCGTCGGGCAGGCGGTGGCGCACCACGACGCGCGCGCCGACGACCAGCTCGTGCTCGCGGCGCACGTGCACCGGACCCGGTGGGACCTGCGACACGTGACCTCCAGCTGTAGCGGTGCCGACCGTCCGCGATACTAGGGAGGGCGTCCGGCCGCCCGTCTGCCGGAGGAGGAGGACAACCCGTGACCTACGTCATCGCGCAGCCCTGCGTCGACGTCAAGGACAAGGCCTGCATCGAAGAGTGCCCCGTGGACTGCATCTACGAGGGCAAGCGCTCGCTGTACATCCACCCCGACGAGTGCGTGGACTGCGGGGCGTGCGAGCCGGTCTGCCCGGTGGAGGCCATCTACTACGAGGACGACGTCCCCGAGCAGTGGTCGGCGTTCACCGCCGCCAACGTGGAGTTCTTCGACACCGTCGGCTCGCCCGGCGGTGCGGCGAAGATGGGCGTCATCGACGCCGACCACGCCGTCGTGAGCGCGGTCCCGCCGCAGGGCGAGGGTTCCTGAGGTGACGACGCCCGCACCCGCCGCCGCACCGCGCCGGCGGGTCGGCGCGTCGCTGCCGGACTTCCCCTGGGACTCCCTGGCGGCGGCCAAGGCCACCGCCGCGGCCCACCCCGGCGGGATCGTCGACCTGTCGGTGGGCACCCCCGTGGACCCCACCCCGCAGGTCGTCCAGGAGGCCCTGCGCGCGGCGGCCGACGCGCCCGGCTACCCGCAGACCTGGGGCACCGCCCCGCTGCGCGAGAGCGTCGCCGCCTGGTTCGCCCGCCGCCGCGGCGTGCCGGACCTGGACCCCGACGGGGTGCTGCCCACCGTCGGCTCCAAGGAGCTCGTCGCGTGGCTGCCGCTCCAGCTCGGCCTGGGGCCGGGGGACGTGGTGGCCCACCCCGCGGTGGCCTACCCGACCTACGACGTCGGGGCCCGGCTGGCCGGCGCCGTCCCGCTGCCCGCCGACACCGTCGAGCAGCTGGACGCCGCGTGGGAGGCGGGGGCCCGGGTGCGGCTGCTGTGGCTGAACTCCCCGTCCAACCCCACCGGCGAGGTGCTCGGCCTCGGGCAGCTGCGCGCGCTGGTCACCTGGGCGCGCGAGCGCGACGTCGTCGTGGCCAGCGACGAGTGCTACGCCGAGCTGGGCTGGGACGAGCCCCACGACGCCGCCCGCGGCGGGCTGGTGCCCTCGGTGCTGGACCCGCGCGTGTGCGACGGGGACCACACCGGGCTGCTCGTGGCGTACTCCACCTCCAAGCAGTCCAACCTCGCCGGCTACCGCGCGGCCTTCGCCGCCGGCGACCCCGCGCTGGTGCGCGAGCTGCTGGAGGTGCGCAAGCACGCCGGGACGATCGTGCCGTGGCCGGTGCAGGCCGCGCTGCGGGCGGCGCTGTCCGACGACGCCCACGTCGACGCCCAGCGCGAGCGCTACCGCGCCCGCCGGCAGGTGCTGCGCCCCGCGCTGGAGGCCGCCGGCTTCCGGGTGAGCTCCGCCGCCGGGCTCTACCTGTGGAGCACCCGCGACGAGGGCGCGCGCGCCACGGTGGACGCCCTCGCCGCGCGGGGGGTCCTCGTCGCGCCGGGGGACTTCTACGGGGCGGCCGGCGCGCGGCACGTGCGCGTCGCGCTCACCGCCACCGACGAGCGGACCGCGCAGGTGCCCGGCCGGCTGGCCGGCGGGCTCTGAGCGCGGGCGGCACGGGCCCGGAGGCGGTCGCGGGCGGGGGCTGCGACGTGGCCCCCGTCACACCGCCCCGGGTGTGACGCACCTGTGTCGCGCCCCCTCGCCGCGGGCGGGTACGGTCGCCGCATGGCTGACTCCGTTGCGCTGAAGCACGCAGGTGGCGAGCTCGACCTCCCCGTGACCCCGGCGACCGAGGGGGCGGCGGGCTTCGGCATCGGCAGCCTGCTCAAGGAGACGGGCCTGGTGACGCTCGACGCCGGCTTCACCAACACCGCGTCCTGCACCTCCGCCATCACCTACATCGACGGCGACGCCGGGGTCCTGCGCTACCGCGGGTACCCCATCGAGCAGCTGGCCGAGAAGTCCACGTTCGTCGAGACCAGCTACCTGCTCATCTACGGCGAGCTGCCCACCGCGGAGCAGCTGTCCGCCTTCACCGAGCGGATCCAGCGCCACACCCTGCTGCACGAGGACCTCAAGCGGTTCTTCGACGGCTTCCCCCGCGACGCGCACCCGATGCCCGTCCTGTCCAGCGCCGTCAGCGCGCTGTCGACCTTCTACCCGAACTCGCTGAACCCCTTCGACGACGAGCAGGTCGAGCTCTCGACGATCCGGCTGCTGGCCAAGCTGCCGACCATCGCCGCGTACGCGCACCGCAAGTCGCTGGGCCAGCCGCTGCTGTACCCCGACAACCGCCTCGGCCTCGTCGAGAACTTCACCCGGCTGTCCTTCGGCAACCCGGCGGAGGACTACGAGGTGGACCCGGCGATGGTCAAGGCCCTCGACCAGCTGCTCGTCCTGCACGCCGACCACGAGCAGAACTGCTCGACGTCCACCGTGCGCCTGGTCGGGTCCGGGCAGGCGAACCTCTTCGCCTCGATCTCCGCCGGCATCCACGCCCTGTCGGGGCCGCTGCACGGCGGCGCCAACTCCGCCGTCCTCGACATGCTCGAGACCATCCGCACCTCCGACGACGACGTCGACACGTTCATGACGAAGGTCAAGAACAAGGAGAAGGGCGTGCGCCTGATGGGCTTCGGCCACCGGGTGTACAAGAACTACGACCCGCGCGCGGCCATCGTCAAGAAGACCGCCGACCAGATCCTGTCCGGTCTGGGCAAGCGCGACGAGCTCCTCGACATCGCCATGCGGCTGGAGGAGATCGCGCTCCACGACGACTACTTCATCGAGCGCAAGCTGTACCCGAACGTGGACTTCTACACGGGCATCATCTACAAGGCGATGGGCTTCCCGACCAAGATGTTCACCGTCCTGTTCGCCCTGGGCCGCCTGCCCGGCTGGATCGCGCAGTGGCGCGAGATGATCAACGACCCCGCCACGAAGATCGGCCGCCCGCGCCAGGTCTACGTCGGCGAGGGCGCGCGCGACTACCAGGACGTCGCCGGCCGCTGAGCCGGTGCGGGTCCGCGTCAGGCCACGCGGACCCGCACACCGCCGGTGGGCACCCCGGTGTCCGCCGCGACCCACCCGCGCCCGGAGCGCTCCCGGGTCCAGCGCGAACCCGCCACGCTCACCTCGGTGACGTCGTAGGTCTTCGCCGAGGCCACCGACCAGCCGGCCACCGCCCACGCCAGCCGCGCGGCCTCCTCGCCCTCGAGCCGGTACTCCAGCACCTTGCCCTCGGTGTCCGCCACGACGGCGGGGGCGGTCGTGGTGACCTGCGCGGCGGCGGCCTCCCGCAGCCGGCCCGCCGTGGGCGTGGGGGAGTCGTCGTCCCCGCGCTCGATGCTGTCGCCCAGCGCCCGCAGGTGGCAGCTGAAACCGCCCGGGTCGTAGCCGGTGAGGGTGCTGGCCACCAGCCGCGCCTCCGGCTCGTGGTCGCCGTAGGCCAGCGGGAAGCCGCTGCGCTGCACCTCCTGCGCGGCGTCGGTGACCGGCAGGTCGCGGTAGCCGTCGACCTCCACGAGCGCGTCGTAGAACGCGTTCGTCGCGTACACCGGGTCCTGGACCTGCGCCGGCGTGCCCCAGCCCTGCGAGGGGCGCTGCTGGAACAGCCCCAGCGAGTCGCGGTCGCCGTGGTCGAGGTTCTCCATCCGCGACTCCTGCACGATGGTGGCGACGGCGATGGTGGCCGCCCGGGCGGGCAGCCCGCGCAGCACGGAGATGCCCACGACCGTCGCCGCGTTGCCGGCCTGCTCCGGCGACATCGAGGTCGACTCGCCGCCCACGCGCGCCGAGCAGCGCTCGCGCACCGCGGGCGCGTCCTCGTCCTGGGTCAGCCACACCACGCCCGCGGCGAGCACCACGGTGCCCGCGGCCAGGGTGGCCAGCAGGCGCCGGGCGCGGCGCACGGCGGCGGGGCGGCGGGGGGCGGTGCGGCGGGCGCCGGGACGCGGTGTCCGGGTGGTCGGCACCGTCAGTTCGCGTGCAGGGCGGGGTTGAGGGCCACCGTCACGCCCTTGCGCGGCAGCGCCTCCACCGAGCCGGAGACGGAGTTGCGGCGGAACAGCAGCCCGTCCGAGCCCGACAGCGTGCGCGCCGCGACCGTCCGCGAGGAGGTGCCGTCCTCGCCGACCAGCGCGACCTTCGTGCCGGCGGTGATGTACGTGCCGGCCTCGACGACGCAGTCGTCGCCCAGGCTGATGCCGGTGCCGGAGTTGGCCCCCAGCAGGCAGCGCCGCCCGATGCGCACGACCTCCTTGCCGCCGCCGGAGAGCGTGCCCATGATCGACGCGCCGCCGCCGACGTCGGAACCGTCGCCCACGACGACGCCCGCGGAGATGCGGCCCTCGACCATGGACGTCCCCAGCGTGCCGGCGTTGTAGTTGACGAACCCCTCGTGCATGACCGTCGTCCCCGGCGCCAGGTGCGCGCCCAGCCGCACGCGGTCCGCGTCGGCGATGCGCACCCCCGAGGGGGTCACGTAGTCGGTCATCCGCGGGAACTTGTCGACGCCGTAGACCGTGACCGGCCCGGAGTTGGCGCGCAGCGCGAGCCGCACGCGCTCGAAGTCGGCGACGGCGCACGGGCCGTGGTTGGTCCAGACGACGTTGGCCAGCACCCCGAAGATGCCCGTCAGGTCCAGCCCGTGCGGGGCGACGAGGCGGTGCGAGAGCAGGTGCAGGCGCAGGTACGCGTCCGCGGTGCCGGCCGGCGGGACGTCGAGGTCGATCTGCGTGGTGACCACGCGCTGGTGGACCCGGCGGTGCGGGTCGGAGTCCTCCAGCGAGGCCAGCTCCGCCGGCACGCCGTAGGCGCTGGCCTCCCCGGAGGTGGCCTCGCCCAGCGCGGGGAAGGGGTACCAGACGTCGAGCACCGTGCCGTCCTCGGCGAACGTCGCGAGGCCGTGGCCCCACGCGCGGCGGGCCTGCTGCTGCCCGCCCGTGCCGCTCGTCCCCGTGCCGCTGGTCCCCGTGCCGGTCTGCTCGCTCACCCGCCCGACCCTATCCGGGCGCCGGGCGCCGGCGACCACCTCGCCGCCCGCCGCGCACCGGCGGCCGCGCCGCCGGCGGCGTCGTTAGGGTGCCTGTCGTGACCGCTGCCGCCACCGCCCTCGACCTCGCCGACCCCGGTGTCGACGTCGTCGAGCTGACCCGCCGGGTCTGCGACCTCCCCTCCGTCTCCGGCGACGAGACCGCGCTCGCGGACGCCGTGGAGGCCGCGCTGCGCGCCCTGCCCGGCCTGGAGGTCGCCCGCGACGGCGACGCCGTCGTGGCCCGCACCGCGCACGGGCGCGCCGAGCGGGTCCTGCTGGCCGGGCACCTGGACACCGTGCCGCTCACCGACCCCCCGAACCTGCCGGTGCGCCGCGAGCAGCACCCCGTCGACGGCGACGTCCTCGTCGGCCGCGGCACCTGCGACATGAAGGGCGGGGTGGCCGTCCAGCTCGCGCTGGCCGCCCGGGTCGCCGCGGCCGGCGCCGCCCCCGCCCGGGACGTGACGTTCGTCTTCTACGACCACGAGGAGGTCGAGGCGGCCAGGAACGGCCTGGGCCGGCTGGCCCGCAACGCCCCGCAGCTGCTCGCGGCCGACTTCGCCGTCCTGCTGGAGCCGTCCTCGGCCGTCGTCGAGGGCGGCTGCAACGGCACCCTGCGCGCCGAGGTCACCACGACCGGCAAGGCCGCCCACTCGGCCCGGCCCTGGCGCGGGCGCAACGCCGTCCACGACGCCGCCCCGGTGCTGGCCCGGCTCGCCGCCTACGTCCCGCGCGAGGTCGACGTGGAGGGGCTGGTCTTCCGCGAGGCCCTCAACGCCGTGCTGGTCTCCGGCGGGATCGCCGGCAACGTCATCCCCGACCGGTGCACGGTCACCGTCAACTACCGCTACGCGCCCTCGCTGGACGCCGCCGGCGCCGAGGCGCACGTGCGCGAGGTCTTCGAGGGCTTCGACGTGCGCGTCACCGACGCCGCCGACGGCGCCCGGCCCGGGCTGCACCTGCCCGCCGCGGCCGACTTCGTGGCCCGGACCGGTGCGGCCCCGCGCCCAAAGTACGGCTGGACGGACGTGGCCCGCTTCTCCGCGCTCGGCGTGCCCGCGGTCAACTACGGCCCCGGCGACAACGCCACCGCGCACGCCGACGACGAGCGCTGCCGCACGGCCGAGATCGAGCAGTGCCTCGAGGTGCTCTCGAGCTGGCTGCTGGAGCCGGGGGAGGGGGCCGCGTGAGCACCATCTGCCTGTACGGCAGCGCCTCCGGCGGCATCGACCCCGCCCACGTCGAGCTGGCCGCCACCGTCGGCCGCCTCATCGGCGAGCGCGGGCACGACCTCGTCTACGGCGGCGGCGGCACCTCGGTGATGGGCGCGGCCGAGGCCGCCGCGCGCGCCGCGGGCGCCCGCACCACCGGCGTGATGCCCCGGGCGCTCATGGAGCTGGAGCTGCCGCCCGCCGAGCTCGGCGAGCTCGTCGTCACCGACGACATGCGCCGGCGCAAGGCGGAGATGGACGCGCGCGCCGACGCCTTCATCGTCCTGCCCGGCGGGCTGGGCACGCTGGAGGAGCTGTTCGAGATCTGGGTGGCGCGCACCATCGGCCTGCACACCAAGCCGCTGGCGGTCCTGGACAGCGCGGGCCACTACGCCGGGCTGCGCAGCTGGCTGGAGGGCCTGGTCGCGCGCGGCTTCGCCCGGCCGATGGTCTTCGAGACCATCCACTGGACCGACGACCCGGTCGACGCCCTCGACCACCTGGAGCGGGCGCCGCGGGAGCGGGTCAGCCTGCCCAGCTCCGAGATCGTCGGGACCTTCGTGGACTTCCCGGCCCCCGACGGCGAGGATCGTGCGGCGCCGGGCCACCCGCAGGGGCCCGCGGGAGGAGGCGCGTCGTGACGATCGTGCTGCTGCTGCTCGTCCTGCTCGCCGTCGGCGCGGTCGTCGCGGTGGCGACCGGGCGCATCGGCGGCGGCATGGCGCCCGCCACCTCCACCCGGCCCTTCCGCGGGCTGCCCGAGGGCCCCGTGCAGGCCGCCGACGTGGACGCCGTCCGCTTCTCCCTCGGCCTGCGCGGCTACCGCATGGACGAGGTCGACGCCGTCCTGGACCGGTTGCGCGAGGAGATCCGCGAACGCGACGAGGAGCTGGCCGCCTGGCGCAGCGCGGAGGACTGAGGACGCCGTGAGCATCGACTTCACCGCCCGCGCCGAGCTCACCGGCGACGTCCGGCACGTCTTCGCCGTCCTGACCGACTGGCCGCGGCAGAGCCCCTGGGTGCCCGCGACCGTCGTCGAGCGCCTGCCCGGGCCCGTCGGCGGGCCCGGGGAGCGCTTCACGGCGCTCTCCCGGCTGGGTCCCTGGCGCCTGGACGACCGGATGGAGGTCCTCTCCTGGCAGGCGCCCGCGGACGCCGGGGGCACCGGGCGCGTGCACGTGGTCAAGACCGGCCCGGTGCTCGGCGGCAGCGTGCGCATCCTCGTCGCGGCCGCCGGCGGCGGCCGGGTGCGGGTGGAGTGGAGCGAGCAGGTCGTCGTGCACCCGCGCGGGCTGGCCGTCCTCGCCGCGCTGGGCGCTCCGGTGGCCGCGCTGGGCGGGCGGCTGGGGTTCGAGGCGGTGCTGCGCCGCGGCCGTCGGGAGCTGGAAGGACGCGGGTGAGCGCACCCGGCGCACCCGGCGCACCCGGTGCCCCGGGCGCGACCAGGGCCGCGGCCCCGGTCGCCGGGCACCTGCCGCTGCTGCTGCGCGCCCGGCTGCGGTGGCTGCGCACCCCGGTGGGCTGGCGGGTGCTGGCGGTCTACCTGCTCGCCCGGCTGTTCTCCGCGGCGGTGCTGGCCGAGGTCGCCCGCTTCCAGGCCGCGAGCGACTGGACCCCGGCCGAGGCCGGGTACGGCGACATGCTCGGGCTGTGGGACGCCACCTGGTACCGGCGCATCGCGGAGGAGGGCTACCCGGACGCGGTGCCGCTGGGCGAGGACGGCGCCCCGCAGCAGTCGGCGCTCGCCTTCTACCCGCTGGCCCCGCTGCTGACCCGCCCGCTGCTGTGGGCCGGGCTGCCCTTCGGCTGGGCCGGTGCCCTGGTCTCCCTGGTGGCGGGGGCCGCCGCGGCCGTGGGGGTGCACGCCCTGGTGCACCGCGCGGTCCGCGCCCACCGCAGCGAGGCGGTCGCCCGCCGCAGCGCCTGGAGCGCGGCGGTGCTGTTCTGCGTCAGCCCGCCCTCGCTGGTCTTCCAGGTCCCCTACACCGAGGGCCCCGCCCTCGCCCTGCTGGTGGCCTTCCTGGCCCTGCTGCAGCGGCGGCGCTACCTGCCGGCGGCGCTGGTGGCGCTGCTGCTCGGGCTGACCCGTCCCGTCGCGGTGCCGTTGTCGGTGGTCGTCGTCGTCCACCTGGCGCTGCGCGCCCGGGCCGGGCGGCGGGCCGGGGCCGGGCTGTCCGGCCACGAGGCGCTGCGCGGCCTGGCCCTGCTGGGCGCCAGCGGCGCCGCCGGGCTGCTGTGGCCGCTGGCGACCTGGCTGATGACCGGCCGCCCCGACGCCTACACGGCCACGATGGGGGCCTGGCGCTCCAGCGGCGAGGTCGTGTGGCTGCGGCCGTGGTGGGGGATCTCGCAGTACTTGCTCGGGGAGGTCGCGGGGCCGGTGCTGCTGGTCCTCGCCGTCGCGGCCTTCGCGGCCTGGGTGCTCTCGCCCCGGACGGCGGCCCTGGGCGCGGAGCTGCGGGCCTGGTGCCTGGCGTACGTCGGCTACCTCCTGCTCGTGCTGGACCCCTTCACGAGCCTGTTCCGCTACCTGGTCTTCCTCTTCCCGCTCGGCGCCCTGGTGGCGGCGCGACCGCGCAGCGCCGCGGTGCTGCGGGCCTGGGTGGTGTGCTCGCTGGCCCTTCAGGTGGTCTGGACCGCGTGGCTGTGGCGCTTCTCCCCGCCCGCCGACTGGCCGCCGTGAGGTCGCGGGGGAGATCCACGGCGTGCCCCTGTGCTCCTGCGGGGCGGCGGTTGGGGGATGATGGAGACCCACACGTCGCCCGCGGCACCCGGCCGCGGACACGGCGCGCGCACGATTCGACGAGAGGAAGCACGCCGATGGCGGCCATGAAGCCGAGGACCGGGGACGGTCCGCTGGAGGTCACCAAGGAAGGGCGCGGCATCGTCCTTCGCATGCCGCTGGAGGGTGGTGGGCGTCTCGTCGTCGAGATGACCCCGGACGAGGCGAGCGCGCTCGGAGAGGCCATCACCTCGGTCGTGGGCTGAGCGGCAGACGTCGGGGCGGGCACCGAGCGGGCCATCGAC